>NZ_DAIPZF010000026.1:0-48805 GCF_036782355.1 Cypionkella sp. | reverse complement strand
GCCTTGACCCCAAACCGCTGCCGCCCTCCTAAGCCTGCGTTGCCGCCCATTGCATATAAAGCGCGCGGGCGCGGTCGGTTACGGGGCGGTGGGGGTAATGGGTGCCGTCGAATTCCTTCACCGCGGTGACTTTGGCGAAATTGCCGGACAAAAAGATTTCATCCGCCGCATGGGCGTCTTCGAAGGTCAGCACGGTCTCGCGCACCTCAAAGCCATCGGCGCGCAGGTTGGCGATGTGGCGCGCCCTTGTGATGCCTGCCAGAAAGGTGCCATTCGGGATCGGCGTCAGCACCACGCCGTCTTTGACCAAGAACACATTGGCGGTGGCAGATTCCGCCAGATTGCCCATCGCATCGGCGACCAGCGCATTGCCGTAGCCCTTGGCCTCGGCCTCGGCCAACATGCGGGCATTGTTGGGATAAAGGCAGCCAGCCTTGGCATTGCAGACCGCATCTTCGATCACGGGGCGGCGAAAGCGGGTGCGGGTCACGGTGGTGGCAAAATCGGGCGCAGGCATGGCGACCTCTTCCAGGCTGATGGCAAAACCTGTGGCCCCCGCCAGCGGCGTGATCCCCAGTTTAGAGCCGTGGATCGCCCAATACATCGGCCGCACATAGACCGATTGGCTGTGGCTATAGGCCTGCAAACCCTCGCGGATGATCGCCTCCATCTCATCGGCGGCGACGGTGGGGGTGATCATCAGCGCCTCGGCCGAGCGGTTCAGGCGTTCGCAATGCTTGTCAAGATCGGGGCAGACCCCGTCAAACAGCCGCGCGCCGTCAAAGACCGAGCTGCCCTGCCAGATGCCATGATCGGCGGCGCGCATCACGGGCAGATCGCCCTCGTGCCATTTGCCTTCAAAATAGGTGCGGATTGCGGTGCCGAAGGCCATGTGATTTCTCCTGCTATTGCCGCGAAGGTGGCATGAGTGGCGCGCGGGGGAAAGCAGAAAAACGCCCCTCTGTCGGGGGGACAGAAGGGCGGGGCCTATTGCGGGGCCAGGCTTGGGGACAGATGAGGCTGCGCCTCGGAGACAGCCTGTTCCACGCCTGCAACGGTTTCGTGACGGTTCGGTATGGGGCGGTATTTGAAAGGGCAAGTCTTTGATAAATATCTGATAAAGTGAAGCTTTATGCCCCGCGACAAAGGGTTTCAAACCTTGCTGCGGGGCGATCCATCGCCCGAATCGGCTAAGGCGCTGCGCCGCTTTAGCCCAGTTTATAGCTGCTGGCGGTGACGCCGCCCATCAGGCCCTTGTCGTGATAGACTTGCTGAGCGCTGTCGGCTTCGGCTGCACCAAGTGCCACGAACAGCGGTGCAAGGTGGTCTTCCTCGGCGTGGCAGATGCGGGCGTAGGGGGCCTTTTCCCACTCCAGCAAAGCCGCGGTGCGCTCTGCGGGGGGCAGGGCCATCACCTCGCAAAGCCAAGCGTCAAAAGCCTCGGACGGGATTTTGGCTCCAGGGCCGAACATGCGCAGATTGTGATATGACAGACCCGACCCCACAATCAGCACGCCCGCATCGCGCAGCGGGGCAAGCGCGCGGCCAAGCGCAAAATGCGCCGCCGGATCATAGCCATGCTGGAGTGACACCTGCAAGATCGGCATATCGGCCTGCGGATACATCACATAGGCCGGCACAAAGGTGCCGTGATCGTAGCCTTGTTTTGCGTCCAGATGCGTCGGCAGACCTGCGGCGGCGATCAGATCTGCGATCTGTTGCGCCAAGGCGGGCGCGCCGGGGGCGGGATATGCGATCTTATAGGTTTCAGGCGGGAAGCCGCCGTAATCATAGACCATCGGCGGATGCGGCGAGGACATCACCGCGAAATCAGGGGTTTCCCAATGGCCCGAGATCATCAGCACCGCTTTGGGCCGCGCGCCAACCTCGGCTGGCATCCGTGCCAAGGCGGATTCAAGATTGGCAAACATCTGCCGCATTGCAGGTACCCAAGGCCAAGGCCCGCCGCCGTGGCTGATGAAATAGGTGGGAAATCGTGACATGATGGCCTCCTTTGGCTGTGTTAAAGGATGGGCGCGAAGGGCCGCTGCTGCAATGGCAAGATCTGGGCCGAGATGAAGATGCGCTGTGCAGCGATGCACAAAGGCGCGCGCTGTGCCTATTCCACCCAAACAGACCGCGCAGGCCCTTGCTCTTGCCCTACAATGGCGCACATAGTTGTGTATCCAATTCGTGACGGGGAGTTCACACCATGAAGATTGCTGTCGCCCTTGCGGGCCTTGCTTTGACTGTCTCTGGCGCTTTTGCGGCCGATCTGCCGGATTTGGGCGGGAAAGAAATCGTTGTTGTCACCGAAAACGCCTATCCGCCGCTGCAATTCACCGACAAGGACGGCAAGGCGATTGGCTGGGAATATGATGCCATGGCCGATCTGGCCAAAAAGCTGAACTTCACGGTGAAATATGAAAACACCTCTTGGGATGCGATGATCCCTGCGGTGTCGGAAGGCCAGTATGATCTGGGCATGACCGGTATCACGATTAAGGAAGACCGCAAGGAAAAGGTCGATTTCTCGGACGCCTATATGCGCTCGGAAATGGTGATGTTGGTGCGCGGCGACGAGGCGCGCTTTGCGGATCCTGCGGCCTTTGCCGGTGATGACAAGCTGCTGATCGCAGCCCAACCCGGCACCACGCCTTTCTATACCGCCGTTTACGAAGTGCTGGATGGCAACGAGGCCAACCCGCGGATCAAACTGTTCGAGACCTTTGGTGCCACGGTCGAGGCGCTGAAGGCGGGCGATGTCGATCTGGTGCTGACCGATGGCACCGCGGGGCAGGGCTATGTCGATGCCTCCAACGGCGGGCTTAAGATCGTTGGGCCAAAGATGGGGGTCGAGGATTTCGGCTTTATCTTCCCCAAAGGCTCGGATCTGGTGGCGCCAATCAATGCAGGCATCGCGGCGATGCAGGCTGATGGCAGCATCGAGGCGCTGAACAAAAAGTGGTTCCTTGACTATAAAATGGGCCAATAAGCTGGCTTTATGACGCCCAAACATCAGCAAGAATTTCCCTATTGGCTGGTGGTGCTTGGCATCACCGGCCTTTGGCTGTTCTATCAGGTTTGGGCCAGCGAGATTTACAGCCAAGTGATGCGCACCCTGACCAAGGGCATCGGCATCACGGTTTTTGTCACGCTGGTGGCCTTTGGGCTTGCCTGTGCGCTGGGCCTTGCGCTGGCGCTTGCGGGGGTGTCGCGGTTTCGGCTGCTGCGCGAGGTTTCGCGCGGCTATATCGAGGTGATGCGCGGCGTGCCGATCATGGTGCTGCTGCTTTATGTGGCCTTTGTCGGCGCGCCGGCCTTTGTGGCGGCGTGGAATTGGGCCTTTGGCTGGGCGCCGATGACAACACGCGATTTCCCGCTGCTGTGGCGGGCGATCATCGCGCTGATGCTGGCCTATTCGGCCTTTCTGGCTGAGGTGTTTCGCGCCGGGCTGCAATCGGTCGAGCGTGGTCAGATCGAGGCCGCAGCAGCACTTGGCCTGACTGGCTGGCAACGCTTTCGCCATGTGATCGCCCCGCAAGCCTTTCGCACCATCCTGCCTCCCTTGGGCAATGACTTTGTCGCCATGGTGAAAGACAGCTCCTTGGTTTCGGTGCTGGGCGTGGCCGATATCACCCAGCTGGGCAAAGTCACGGCGGCGGGCAATTTTCGCTATTTTGAAACCTATAATGTGGTGGCGCTGATCTATCTCAGCATGACCATCGGCCTGTCGCTGGCACTGCGCAGGCTCGAGCAGCGGCTGCGCCGGAAATCAGAGCGGTAAGCCCGCATCAAACAGGAGAACGGCTATGACCAATGCTTTGCTGACCGCTTGGGAGGGGGAATTTGCCCTGCCGCCCTTTGCGCAGATCAAGGACGAAGATTTCGCCCCCGCTTTTGACGCGGCCCTCACCGAGGCGCGCGACAATATCGCGCTGATTGTGGCGCAGCCCGAAGTCACATTTGCCAATACCATCGAGGCGATGGAACTGGCCGAGGCCCTGCTGGACCGGGTGGCCGGGGTGTTTTACAATCTTGCCGGTGCCGACAGCACCCCAAGCCGCGAGGCTTTGCAGCGCGATCTTGCGCCAAAAATGAGCGCGTTTTCCTCAGAAGTCACCAACAACAAAGCGCTGTTCGCGCGGATCGAGGCCCTGTGGCAGCGGCGCGAAGACCTTGATCTGAGCGCAGAACAGGCACGGGTGCTTGAACTTTATCGGCAGATGTTTGTCCGCTCGGGCGCGCAGCTGCAAGGCGACGAGGCCGAACGCCTGACGCAAGTCAAAGCCCGGCTCGCGGTCTTGGGCACCCAGTTCAGCCAAAATCTGCTGGCCGACGAGCGCAGCTGGTTCATGCCGCTGGCCGCCGAAGATCTGCAAGGTCTGCCCGATTTTGTGGTAGCAGGCGCGGTGGCTGCTGGCGCGGAAAAGGCGATGGGTCCGGTGGTGACACTGTCGCGCTCGCTGATCGTGCCGTTCTTGCAATTCTCGCCGCATCGCGTCCTGCGGCAAAAGGCCTATGAGGCTTGGGTCGCCCGCGGGGCTTCGGGCGGCGAGACCGATAACCGCGCCATCGCCGCCGAGATTTTGGCGCTGCGGGCCGAACGCGCGGCCCTGCTTGGCTATGGGTCTTTTGCCGATTTCAAACTGGAACCCGAGATGGCGAAAACCCCCGCAGCTGTGCGCGATCTGCTGCTGCGGGTCTGGGCGCCTGCCCGCGCCAAAGCGCTTGAAGATGCCGCAGTTTTGCAAGCAAGGCTGGCGGCTGACGGCATCACCGGGCCGCTCGAGCCATGGGATTGGCGCTATTATTCCCAAGCCCGCAGGCTGGCCGAACATGATCTGGATGAGGCAGTCTTGAAACCCTACCTCAGCCTTAAGTCGATGCTGGAGGCCTGCTTTGACTGCGCCAACCGCCTGTTCGGGCTTGAATTTCGCGCGCTGGATCTGCCGCTTTACCATCCGGACGCAAGGGCTTGGGAGGTGACGCGCAACGGCCAACATGTGGCGGTCTTTATCGGCGATTACTTTGCGCGCGGCTCGAAACGCTCGGGGGCTTGGTGCTCGGCGATGCGCTCGCAACGCAAATTGGGTGGCGAGGTGCGGCCAGTGGTGGTCAATATCTGCAACTTCGCCAAGGCCACGCCGGCGCTGCTGTCCTATGATGACGCGCGCACGCTGTTCCATGAATTTGGCCACGCGCTGCATCAGATGCTGTCGGATGTGACCTACGGCTTTATCTCGGGCACCTCGGTGGCACGCGATTTTGTCGAATTGCCCAGCCAGCTTTACGAACATTGGCTGGAAGTGCCCGAAGTGTTAGAAAAACATGCCCGCCATGTCGAAACGGGGGCGGCGATGCCTGCCGATCTTTTGGCACGGCTTTTGGCGGCAGGCACCTATGATCAAGGCTTCTCGACGGTGGAATTCCTTGCCTCAGCCCTCGTCGATCTGGCCTTCCACGAAGGGGCGGCGCCCGCGGACCCAATGCAGAAACAGGCCGAAGTGCTTGAAGCCCTGGGCATGCCCTCAGCCATCCGCATGCGCCACGCCACGCCGCATTTCGCACATGTGTTCTCGGGCGACGGCTATGCCTCGGGCTATTATTCCTACATGTGGTCTGAAGTGATGGACGCCGATGCTTTTGCAGCCTTCACCGAAGCAGGTGACGCCTTTGACCCCGCGACGGCAGCGCGGCTGGAAAAATTCATTCTCTCGGCCGGAGGCTCCGCGCCGCCAGACGCGCTTTACACCAAATTCCGCGGCCGAATGCCGGGGGTGGAGCCACTGCTAAAAGGCCGCGGCCTGTTCGAGACCTAGAGGGGGCGCTGCCCCCGGCGCGCTTGCCTCGCGGCAAGCCCGCCTCCCCCGGGATATTTGCACCAAGATGAAAGCGGCGGGTTTTGCTCTTTCATCTTGGTAAAAATATCCCCGCCGGAGGCTTCCGAAGATTGGCGAGGGCGCGGTGCTATCTTAAATCGCGCGGGGCGCGGTCGAATTTCGCGCGAAAGGCGCGTGAAAGGCTTGAGGCAGAAGAAAAACCGCAGCGCAGCGCCACTTCTGCCAGCGGGTGGTGGGTGTCGGTGATCATCCGGCGGGCTGCGGCCAAGCGCAGGGTCAGGCCATAAGCTGCGGGGGTGAGGCCGAGGTTTTCGCGAAAAAGCTGCTCCAGACGTCGGGTCGAGAGGTTCAGGGCGGCGGCGATTTGGCTGGCGGGTTCGGGCGCATCAAGGTTGGCTTCCATGCGGGCAACGGCGCTGGCGATGCGGGGATCGAGGCGCGGGGTTTGTGGCGTTGCGCGCAGTTGCGGCTCGGCCGCTGGGCGCGGGCTGGTGATGAAGCTTGCGGCGGTTTGGCGGGCAAGACCTGCGCCATGGCGGCAGGCGATCAGGTGCAGCATCAGATCGGCGGCGGGGGCGGCACCACCTGCGGTAAAGCGGCTGCGGTCGATCACATAGCGGTCGGGCAGCACCTCGATATCAGGATGTGCGCTGCTGAGGTCTTCCAAATCTTCCCAATGCACTGTGGCCTTATAGCCATTGAGCAGCCGCGCGCGCGCCAGCACCCAGGGCCCTGCGTCGATGCCACCGATGGCTGCGAAACGGGGCGCAATGCGGGAAAGGTCGCGGATCAGCGGGGCGGTGGCGACTTCGGATTGGCGAAACCCTGCGATCACGATCAGCGCATCTGCGCCTTTCGCCGAAGCGAGGGGGCCGGAGGAGGGCAGCTCGATGCCGCAGGTCAGCGGCGCTGCTTGGCCGTTGGGGGTGACCACGCGCCAGCGAAAGGCCTCGGTGCCAAGGTGGCGGTTGGCGGCGCGCAGCGGGTCGAGGGTGGAGGCGACCTCGAGAATAGAGGCCTGTGGCAGCACCAGCAGGGCCAGCGTCAGCGGTTGCTGCGATGCGGCGAAGATCGTTGCGCTTTTTGACATAAAAGTTTCGTAAAATGACAAGCGGCGCTTTGCAAGCCCGATATGCTGAGGCCAAACCTTAAGGAGGATTGCGATGCCCTTGGCCATGAACCGCGACGTTTTCATCACCTGTGCTGTCACTGGATCGGGGGGCACGCAAGACCGCAGCCCGCATGTGCCGCGCTCGCCTGCCCAGATTGCGGCTTCGGCGATTGATGCGGCCAAGGCGGGGGCGGCGGTGGTGCATTGCCATGTGCGCGACCCTGAAACCGGCAAGCCCAGCCGCGACGGCGCGCTTTACCGTGAAGTGACCGAGCGCATTCGCGATTCGGGCACCGATGTGGTGTTGAACCTGACCGCCGGCATGGGTGGCGACATCTATTTTGAAGGCTCGGAAGATATGGGCCGGATGGGGCCACGCTCTGATATGGCAGGTGCGACCGAGCGGGTGGCGCATGTGGTGGAATGCCGGCCCGAGATTTGCACGCTGGACTGCGGCACGATGAACTTTAACGAGGCCGATTACGTCATGGTCAACACGCCGGGCATGTTGCGCGCTATGGCGCAGCAGATGACGGCGGCGGGTGTGCGCATCGAGATCGAGGCTTTTGACACCGGCCATCTGTGGCTTGCCAAGGAATTGGCGCGCGAAGGCGTGATCCCCGCGCCGACTTTGGTGCAGCTGTGCATGGGCGTGCCATGGGGGGCGCCGGATGATTTGAACACCTTTATGGCGATGGTCAACAACGTGCCCGCCGATTGGCAATGGAGTGCCTTTGCCATTGGCCGCAACCAGATGCCCTATGTCGCGGCCAGTGTTTTGGCGGGGGGCAATGTGCGGGTTGGCTTGGAAGACAATCTTTGGCTTGAAAAGGGTGTGCTTGCCACCAATGCGCAATTGGTCGAGCGCGCGGTTTCGATCATCACCAATCTGGGGGCGCGGGTGATCACGCCTGCCGAAGTGCGCGCCAAGTTAAAGCTGGAAAAACGCGCGCCTTTGGCCCGCTGAGGAGAGACCCAGATGACAAGAAAAGCAGCGATCATTGGTGGCGGGGTTATTGGCGGCGGTTGGGCGGCTCGGTTCTTGCTGAACGGCTGGAATGTTTCGGTCTTTGACCCTGATCCAGAGGCCGAGCGCAAGATTTCCGAAGTGATGGCCAATGCGCGGGCAGCTTTGCCTGCGCTGTCGGATGTGCCGATGCCTGCCGAGGGGATCTTAAGCTTTGCCGCCACCATCACCGAGGCGGTCGAGGGTGCGGATTACATTCAGGAATCGGTGTCCGAGCGTTTGGATCTGAAGCACCGCGTGTTTGCGCAGATCCAGCAATCGGCGGCTTTGGGCACGCCGATCGGGTCTTCCACCTCGGGCTTCAAGCCTTCAGAGCTGCAAGAAGGTGCTGCCAATCCCAGCGTGATTTTCGTGGCCCACCCGTTCAATCCGGTTTACCTTTTGCCGCTGGCCGAGGTGGTGCCTTCGCCGCGCTCAGATGCGCAGGTGATTGAAAACGCCAAGCAAATCCTGAAAGACATCGGCATGTTCCCCCTGCATATTCGCAAGGAGATCGACGCCCATATCGCCGACCGCTTCCTAGAGGCGGTGTGGCGCGAAGCGCTGTGGTTGGTCAAGGACGGCATCGCCACCACCGAAGAAATCGACGAGGCGATCCGCATGGGCTTTGGCCTGCGCTGGGGTCAGATGGGCCTGTTCGAGACCTATCGTGTCGCGGGCGGCGAGGCGGGGATGAAGCACTTTATGGCGCAGTTTGGGCCTTGCCTCAGCTGGCCTTGGACCAAGCTGATGGATGTGCCCGAGTTCAACGACGAACTTGTTGATCTGATCGCAGGCCAGTCGGATGCACAATCGGGGATGCACAGCATTCGCGAGCTGGAGCGGATTCGCGACAGCAACCTGATCGGCTTTTTGCGCGCCCTGAAAGACCGCAACTGGGGTGCGGGCAAAGTGCTGCGCGAACATGATGAAAAGCGCGCCATCGCCTTTCACGCCGAGATTGACGCCGCGCCCAAGGCCGAACCGCTGGTAATGGCGCAGATGCAAGTGCTGCCCGGCTGGATTGATTACAACGGCCATATGACCGAAAGCCGCTATTACTTTGCCAATTCCGAAACCGTCGATAACTTTCTGCGGCTGATCGGGGCGGGGATGGACTATGTCGCCGCCGGGCATTCGTTCTATTCCGCTGAAACCCACATTCGCCATCTGGGCGAGGCCAAGCTGGGCGATCGGCTGACGGGCACGCTTCAGATCATCTCTGCGGATGAAAAGCGCTATCGCTCCTTTGTGCGGATCATGAAGGGCGAAGAGTGCGTCGCCACCATCGAACAGCTGTGTCTGCATGTCGATATGGCCGCAGGCAAAGCCTCGCCGGCAGCGCCCGAGGTTTGGGCGAAACTGCGTGCCATTGCCGAAGCCCATGCAGGCCTGCCGCTGCCCGAAGGCGCGGGTCGCGCTGTGGGGCAAAAACGATGAGGCGGGTTCTGGTAACCGCCGGGGCCAATGGCATTGGTCTGGTGATGGCACAGGCCTTTGCAGCGCAAGGCGACCGGGTTTGGGTGACAGATGTTGACGCCGCGATGATCGCGGCGCTGCCTGCGGGCATCCGTGGCTCGGTTTCGGACGCAAGCTCGGAAGCGGGGATGCAGATCTTGTTTGACGAGATCGCAGCGGCTTGGGGCGGTCTGGATGTGCTTTGCGCCAATGCGGGCATCAAAGGCCCGACGGCTGCGATCGAGGATATGGATCTTGAGGCTTGGCACCAATGCCTTGGCGTCAATCTGGACGGCGCGATGCTGGCGGCCAAGTTCGGCGCCAAGATAATGAAACCCGCGCGGGCGGGCTGCATTATCTTCACCTCTTCGACCTCGGGGCTTTATGGCACGCCCTATCGTGCGCCCTATGTGGCGGCGAAATGGGGGGTGATCGGGCTGATGAAAACCGTGGCGATGGAGCTGGGCCCCCACGGCATCCGCGCCAATGCGATCTGCCCGGGCTCTGTGAACGGGCCGCGCATCGACCGCGTGATCGAAGCCGAAGCCGCCGCCAAAGGCATGAGCGCCGATGCCGTGCGCCAAGGCTACGCCAGCGGCACCGCAATGAAGCGGCTCTCGGACCCCGAAGATGTGGCAGCCCTGGCGCTTTATCTGGCCTCTGACGGCGCGCGGATGATCTCGGGTCAGGCACTGGCCGTGGACGGTATGACCTACAACGTTGATCCCTAAGGAAATCAGATGCATTTCGGACTGACAGAAGAACAGCAGATGATCGTCGATGCGACGCGCGGCTTTGTCGAAGCCGAGCTTTACCCGCATGAAGCCGAAGTCGAACGCACGGGGGTCTTGCGCGAAGAGCTGCGGCGCGAAATCGCTGCCAAAGCGATTGCCGCAGGGCTTTATGCCGCCAATATGCCCGAAGAGGTCGGCGGTGCCGGGCTCGATACGCTGACTTGGCTGCTTTATGAAAAGGAACTTGGCAAAGCCAATTACGCGCTGCATTGGACCTGCGTCTCGCGGCCCTCGAATATCTTGCTGGCCTGTGTCGGCGATCAGCGCGAGCAATATCTGCTGCCCTGCGTGCGCGGCGAAAAGCACGACTGCCAAGCGATGACCGAACCGGGGGCCGGCTCTGATCTGCGCGGCATGAAGGCCTCGGCGCGGGCCGATGGCGATGATTTCATCCTGAACGGCACCAAGCATTTCATCAGCCACGCCGATCTTGCCGATTTCGCGATTGTCTGGGTGGCCACTGGCGAAGAAGACACCCCGCGCGGCCCGAAAAAACGCATCACCGCGTTTTTGGTCGATAAGGGCAGCAAAGGCTTTACGGTGCGCGAGGGCTACCGCAACGTCTCGCATCGCGGCTATAACAACATGATCCTTGAATTCGACGATTGCCGCCTGAACAAGCGGCAGATCTTGGGCGAGCTGCACCAAGGCTTTGAAGTCGCAGGAAAATGGCTGGGCGCAACACGGCTGCAGGTGGCCTCGACCTGCCTGGGTCGGGCCGAGCGCGCGCTGGGCCTTGCGATCAGCTATGCCGCCGAGCGCAGGCAATTTGGCCAGCAGATCGGCAAGTTCCAAGGCGTGTCGTTCAAACTTGCCGATATGGCGACAGAGCTGAAAGCCGCAGAACTGCTGACCCGCGAGGCGGCCTGGAAATACGATCAGGGCACGGTGACCGAGGCTGATATGTCAATGGCCAAACTCAAGGCAAGCGAAGTGCTGGCGATGATTGCCGATGAAGCGATCCAGATCCATGGCGGCATGGGCTTGATGGATGAATTGCCACTGGAACGCATCTGGCGCGATGCGCGGGTGGAACGGATCTGGGAAGGCACCAGCGAGATCCAGCGCCATATCATCAGCCGAGAGCTTCTGCGCGCGCAGGGCGCCTGAGCCAAGCAGGGGGGCTGTCTGCCCCCCACGGCTTTGCAAGCAAAGCCTCCCCCCGAGGATATTTTTGGACAGATGAAACGAAATGTTAACCTTAATGAGCGATTCTGATCTCACGGAACAGGGGGGGACCCCGATGGCCGTGACAGGTGAAACCTCACCCCGCTTGGCCGGGGTGGGGCGCCCTTGTGTTTCATCTGTCTCTAAATATCCCGGGGGAAGCTGGCTTGCGCAGCAAGGCAGCGCGGGGGCTGGCCCCCGTCTTGGCGGCGGTGTCGCGCGGGTCGGAGGCGGGCAATGAAACCCTTGGACCGTTTGCTGCGCCCGAAAACCATCGCAGTTTTAGGCGCGGGTTGGGCGCTGAATGTGATCGAGCAATGTCGCAAGATGGGCTTTGCGGGTCAGGTTTGGCCGGTGCATCCAAACAAGCCCGAGATTGGCGGTCTGCGGGCCTATGCCAGCCTTGCGGATCTGCCAGAGCCCCCCGATGCGGTGTTTATCGGCGTGAACCGCTTTGCCACCGTTGAGGTTGTGGCCGAGCTTGCGGCGATGGGGGCGGGCGGGGCGATTTGTTTTGCCAGCGGCTGGACCGAAGCTGGCGCGCCCGAGTTGCAGGCGCAGTTGATTGCGGCGGCGGGTGATATGCCGATCTTGGGGCCGAATTGCTACGGCGTGATCAACTATCTGGACGGGGCTTTGCTCTGGCCCGATCAGCATGGCGGTGTGCGGGTCGAGCGCGGCGTGGCCTTGGTCAGCCAATCCTCGAACATTGTGATCAATCTGGGCATGCAAAAGCGGGCTTTGCCGGTGGCCTATGTCGCCTGTCTGGGCAATGCGGCGGTGGTTGGATTGGCCGATTTGGCGGGGGCTTTGCTGGAGGATCCGCGCGTCACTGCCTTGGGGCTTTATATCGAGGGCATCGACGATGCGGCGGCGTTTGCAGCCCTTGCGGCCCGCGCGCGGGCGATGGGCAAGGGGATTGTTGCGATCAAATCGGGCAAGACCGAACTGTCGCGTCTGGCTGCCGCCTCGCATACCGCGTCTTTGGCGGGCGGCGGCGCGGCGTCATCGGCGTTTTTGCGCCAGATTGGCGTGGCCGAGGTCAATACGCCTTCCGAGCTGATCGAGACCTTGAAGATTTTGCACTGTCACGGCGCTTTGGGTCAGGCGATCTGTTCGCTGTCGTGTTCGGGCGGCGAGGCGGGTTTGGTCGCGGATTTGGCGGCGGGCTTCGGTCTTGCCTTTCCAGCCGTGCCAGAGGCGGTGCGTGCGCGCTTGGGCGAGATTTTGGGGCCCATCGTCACCATCGCCAATCCATTGGATTACCATACCTTTATTTGGGGTGACGGGCCGCGCACCACGGATGTGTTCAGCACCATGCTGTCGGGCTATGATGCGGGGATCTATATCATTGATCCGCCGCGTGGTGATCGCTGCGATCCCTCGGGCTATCAGCCGGCGCTGGATGCGATTGTGGCGGCGCAGGCGGCGACGGGGCGACCGGCGCTGCCGGTGGCTTCGATGCCCGAGAACTTTGACGAGGCACGCGCGGTGGCCCTGATGGCGCAGGGCGTGTGCACGTTGATGGGCTTGGAAACCGCCCTGGCCGCGATCAAGGCGGCGCAGCGCTGGGATGTCGTGGAAGGCTGGCAGCCGGTGGCTGTTGTCGCCGAAGGCGAAAGCCGGTTGCTGAGTGAGGCCGAAGGCAAGGCGGTTTTGGCCCGCGCTGGCGTCGCGGTGCCTGCCGCGATCAGCGCGCCCAGCCTGCCTGAGCTGACCGCGCGGCAGGGCGAGCTGCGCGCGCCCTTTGCGCTTAAGGGTTTGGGCTTTGCGCATAAGACCGAAGCCGGCGCGGTGCGGTTGGGCCTGACCAGCTTGGACGGGCAGGTCGAGATGGCAGGCGCCAGTGGCTATCTGCTGGAAGAGATGGTCACCGGTGCCGTGGCCGAGGTTCTTTTGGGGCTGCGGCGCGATCCGGTTTACGGCATCGCGCTGACCATCGGCATGGGCGGTGTCACGGCCGAGGTTTTGGCCGATACGGTGACGCTGATCTGGCCGGTGAGCGCGGCGCAGGTCATGCAAGCGATGCGCGGTCTGCGGCTTTGGCCGCTGCTTGACGGCTATCGCGGCCGCCCGCGCGCGGATGTTGCGGCGGTGGCGGCGATTGCGCTGCGTTTGGGCGAGTTGATGGCGGCTGATCCGCGGCTGGAAGAGATCGAGATTAACCCTATCCTTGCGCGCTCTAACGGAGCTGTGGCTGTGGATGCTTTGGTAAGGACAAGATGATGCAGATGCTGACCGACGGACCGATCAAGACGCGGGTGGAGGGGGCGATCCTAGAGGTGACGCTTGACCGACCCAAGGCCAATGCGATTGACCTGATCACCAGCCGCATCATGGGGCAGGTGTTTCGCGGCTTTCGGGATGACGCGGCGCTGCGGGTGTGCATTTTGCGCGCAGCGGGCGAGAAGTTCTTTTGCCCCGGCTGGGATTTGAAGGCGGCGGCGGGTGGTGATGCGGTGGATGGCGATTACGGGGTCGGCGGCTTTGGCGGCTTGCAGGAATTGCCGAACCTGAACAAGCCGGTGATTGCTGCGGTGAACGGGATTTGCTGCGGTGGCGGGCTTGAGCTGGCGCTGTCGGCGGATTTGATCCTTTGTTCCAGCAATGCGACCTTTGCGCTGCCGGAAATCCGCTCGGGCACGGTGGCCGATGCTGCCAGCATCAAGCTGCCCAAGCGCATTCCCTATCATGTGGCGATGGATCTTTTGCTGACAGGCCGGTGGTTTGACGCCGAAGAGGCGCATCGCTGGGGCATAGTGAAAGAGATCTGCACACCCGAAGATCTGCTGGCCAAGGCTTGGGATCTGGCGCGGCTGTTGGAATCTGGTCCGCCTTTGGTCTATGCAGCCATCAAGGAAGTGGTGCGCGAGGCCGAAGATATGCGGTTTCAAGACGCGCTGAACCGGGTGACCAAGCGGCTGTTGCCGACGGTTGACAGGCTTTATTCCAGCGAGGATCAGTTGGAAGGCGCGCGCGCCTTTGCCGAAAAGCGCGATCCGGTTTGGCAGGGCCGCTAGGGGCTGGACAGCTTCATCAGCACCAGCCCCGCGACGATCAGCACGGCGGCGGTCAGCCGCATCGGCGTGACGGGTTCGCCCAAAAGGGTGATGCCAAGCACAAAACTGCCGACCGCGCCGATGCCTGTCCAGACCGTGTAGGCGGTGCCAAGCGGCAGGGTTTTCATCGCCAAACCCAAAAGCACCATGCTGGCAATTGCGCCCAGAACCGTGATGCTGCTGGGCACAAGCAGGGTAAACCCTTCGGATTTCTTCATCGCAAAGGCCCAAAGCACCTCGAACAATCCTGCGATGGCCAGTGTGATCCAAGCCATGATGGCTCCTGTCGCGGGTCGTCCCAAGGTGTTGCAAAGGCGCGGGTCGTCCCGTGCCGCGCCATAATGGCGGGGCTTTCGCTGGATGCAAGCCCGCGTTAGCCTAAAGCAGGGGCAAGCGGGGGCTTTGATGCAGCACGACTACACAACGCGGGTAATCTGGACGGGCAATCGCGGCACCGGCACCAGCAGCTATCGCGGCTATGACCGCACTTGGAACATCGCGGCCAAGGGCAAGCCGGTGGTGGCCTGCTCTAATGACCCCTTGCTGGGCGGCGATCCGACCAAGATGAACCCCGAAGATCTGCTGATCTCGGCGCTCTCGGCCTGTCATATGCTGTGGTATCTGCATTTCGCCGCCGAGGCGGGGATTGTGGTGCTGGGATACGAAGACGCGCCCTTGGCGGTGGGCGAGACCGGCGCAGGCGGCGCGGGGCGGTTTTTGTCTTGCGAGTTGCGGCCGCAGATCCTACTGGCTGCGGGGGCTGATCTGGTTGAGGCCGAGGCGATTCACCACCGCATTCATCAGGTTTGCTATATTGCGCGTTCGGTGAATTTTCCGATCAGCATTCGCGCCAGCTTCACTGTAACATCTGCGTAAAGCCGACATATTCTGTCGCATCGGGCCAAGTCAGCGCGCTGCGCCGCGCTAGGTTGGGCAAAACGAAGGGGTGCCCAATGGACGACTGCGATTATATCATTGTGGGTGCAGGCTCGGCAGGGTCGGTACTGGCAGAGCGGTTGAGTGCAAGCGGCAAGCACCGCGTCACGGTGTTGGAAGCGGGCGGATCAGATCGGCGGTTTTTCGTCAATCTGCCGCTGGGCTATGGCAAGCTGTTCTACGATCCCAATGTGAACTGGATGTATCAGACCGAACCCGATCCGGGGCTGGCTGGCAATCGGGATCATTGGCCTCGGGGCAAGATCTTGGGCGGGTCGTCTTCGATCAATGCCATGGTTTGGATTCGCGGCAATAAGGCCGATTATCAGGCTTGGGGGGCTGAAAATCCGGGCTGGGGCTGGGAGGAGTGTCTGGCCGCCTATCGCGCGATTGAGGATACCGAAGCGGGTGGCGATGCCTTTCGTGGCAAGGGCGGGCCGCTGTTTATCTCGGAAAACCGCAAGGGGCTGCATTGGCTGGTGGGCGATTACATCAAGGCCTGCGCTCAGGCGGGGCTGCCCTATAACCGCGATTTCAACGGCGCCGAGCAAGAAGGGGCGGGCACCTATCAGATGACGATCAAGGGCGCGCGGCGCAATTCCACCGCGCGGGCGTTTTTGCGCCCTGCGATGCGGCGCAAGAACCTGTCGGTGCTGACGCGCGCGCAGGTGACGCGGGTGATCTTTGAGGGCAAGCGCGCGGTTGGGGTGGAATATCTGAAAGACGGCAAGCGCCAAGAGCTGCGCGCCAAAGCCGAGGTGATTTTGGCCGGCGGCGCGATCAATTCGCCGCAGATCTTGCAGCTGTCGGGCGTCGGGCCTGCGGCGTTGCTGGCCGAGCATCGCATTCCGATTGTGATGGCCAATGACAATGTCGGTGCCAATCTGAACGACCATCAGGGCATCAACTATACTTGGCGGATGAAGGTTGCGACCTATAACGACATCTTGCGGCCTTGGTGGGGCAAGCTGTTTGTGGGCATGCAGTATTTCCTGACCGGCGGCGGGCCTTTGGCGAAATCCATCAACCATGGCGGCGGATTTTTCCGCACCCGGCCTGATTTGGCGCGGCCGAACATGCAGTTGTATTTTCAGGCGTTTTCGACCCTGCTGCCGCGCGCGGGCGAGCGGCCCTTGCTGACGCCAGACCCGTTTTCGGGGCTGTCGATTGGCCTGTCGAATTGCAATCCGACCAGCCGCGGCAGCATCCGGATCAAGTCACGCGACCCCTTTGAAGCGCCGCAGATCATCGCCAATGCGTTTTCGACCCAAGAGGATGTGGCCGAGATGTTGGCGGCGGTGAAATTCCTGCGCCATATCGTCGCCCAGCCGGCTTTTGCGCAGCATGTGGCTGAGGAATTGCGCCCCGGCCCTGCGGTGCAAAGCGATGCCGATCTGATCGCAGATTTTCGCGCCCGATCCGGCACGGTCTATCATCCAAGCTGCACGGCGCGGATGGGGCGGGATGCGGCGGGCTCGGTGGTGGATGCGCGCTGCCGTGTGCATGGGGTGCAGGGCCTGCGGGTGATTGATGCCAGTGCCTTTCCAAGCCTGATTGCCGGCAACACCAATGCGCCTTCGATCCTGATGGGGTGGAAGGGGGCTGAGATGGTATTGGCGGACGCGCGCTAGGCGGTGGTGGTGCGCCGGAGGCAAGGCGGGGCCTCCGGCGGGGATATTTTTGCCAAGATGAAAGCGGCGCTTTGGCTTATTCGCCGCGCGGGAAGCGTTTGCTGTCTTCCAGCACGTTCAGATCCATATGGTTGCGCATATAGCGTTCAGAGGCGGCGCGCAGGGGTTGGTAATCCCAAGGGTAGTAATTGCCATTGCGCAGCGCTTGATAGACCACCCAGCGGCGGGCCTGGGATTGGCGCACCTCGGCGTCATAGGCCGGCAGATCCCAGCGCGCGGCGACCAGGGTTTGGAAATGCGCCAGCACCTCGGCTGCGCGCGGATCGGCGGCGAGGTTGTGGTTTTCCAGCGGGTCGGCGGCCAGATCGAAGAGCTGGTCGGGGTCGGCGGGGCAGTGGATGAATTTCCATGCCCCCATGCGCAGGGCGACCATGGGGGTGATGCTGCCTTCGGCGGCATATTCCATCGCCACGGGTTCGGTGCGCGGCGTGCCCATGGCCAGAGGCAGCAGGCTGATGCCATCGGTCCAGGGCATGATCTCGGCCATCGAGATGCCGGCTAGGTCGCAAAGCGTGGGCGTGATGTCGATGGTAGAGACGGCGGTTTCGATCCGCTGTGGGGTCAGGCCTGCGGCCGAGATCATCAGGGGCACGCGGGCCGCGCCTTCAAAGAAGCTCATCTTGAACCACAGGCCCTTGCGACCCAGCATCTCGCCATGGTCAGAGACAAAGATCACGGTGGCCTCTTGGCGGGTGGCTTCGAGGGCTGTGAAGATCTCGCCGATTTTGTCGTCGATATAAGAGATATTGGCGAAATAGCCCTGGCGGGCGCGGCGGATATGATCGTCGGTCACCGTCAGGCCACGCCAATCGCAGGCATCCATCAGGCGTTTGGAATGCGGGTCCATTTCGGCGTAGCTGCGCGGTTCGGGCGGTTCACATTCCGGCGCGTCATTGTAGAGATCCCAATATTTGCGCCGCGCCACAAAGGGGTCATGCGGATGGGTAAAGCTGGCGGTCAGGCACCAGGGCCGCGCGTCAAGCCCGCGGGAGAGGTCGTAGATTTTCTGCACCGCTTGGTGGCAGACATCATCGTCATATTCGAGCTGATTGGTGATCTCGGCCACGCCCGCGCCGGTGACGGAGCCGAGGTTGTGATACCACCAATCGATGCGCTCGTTTGGTTTGCGGTAGTCTGGGGTCCAGCCGAAATCGGCGGGGTAGATATCGGTGGTCAGCCGGTCTTCAAAGCCGTGCATCTGATCGGGGCCGACGAAGTGCATCTTGCCTGAGAGGCAGGTGTAATAGCCCGCACGGCGCAAGTGGTGCGCATAGGTGGGGATATCGGAGGCGAATTCGGCGGCATTGTCATAGACGCGGGTGCGCCGCGGCAGCGCGCCTGACATGAAGGCGGCGCGCGCGGGCGCACAAAGCGGCGAGGCGGTATAGGCATTGGCAAAGCGCACCGAATGATCGGCCAGCCGGCGCAGATTGGGGGCATGCAGGAAGGCCGCGGGGCCATCATCGAACAGGGTGCCGGTCAGTTGGTCGACCATCAGGATAAGGATATTGGGCGGGCTGGACATGCGGGCTCCTTGGGACGTGCTACGCTACAAAAGTCTTTGCCCCTAGGGGTGCCGATTGAACCGCCAAGCTGCAAGCGGAAACTTTGGCAAGGGCGCCAGATTGTCGGTTTTTGCGCTTGGGCGGGCGGTTTGGGGTCGACGCAGGCGCAGGCGCGGGGTCTGATGGCGGCACAGCTTTAGGAGGGCGTCATGCAGGTTCGCAGCGAGTTTCCGTTCAAGATCATCGAAGAGCCAGATCTGGCGATTGTGTTGTCGGATGGCTGCCGCCTGTCGGCGCGGGTCTGGCGGGCCGAGGGCGCGGGCAGGGTTCCGGCGGTTTTGGAATATATTCCCTACCGCAAGCGCGATGGCACTTTGCCGCGTGACGAGATCATGCACGCCTATGTGGCGGGGCATGGCTATGCTTGTGTGCGGGTCGATATGCGCGGCACCGGCGACAGCGAAGGGCTGATGCAGGATGAATATACGCCGCAGGAATTGGCGGATGCCTGTGAGGTGATCGCTTGGCTGGCTGCGCAGGACTGGTGCTCGGGTGCGGTGGGGATGATGGGCAAAAGCTGGGGCGGGTTCAATTGTTTGCAGACCGCATTCTTGCAGCCGCCTGCGTTGAAGGCGGTGATTTCGGTCTGTTCGACCACGGACCGGTTTGCCGATGATATCCACTTTAAGGGCGGCTGTTTGCTGGGCGAGAATTTTGGCTGGGGGGCGGTGATGCTGTCTTATTCCAGCCGTCCGGCTGACCCGGCTTTGCGGCCTGATTGGCGCGAGGATTGGCTGGCGCGGCTGGAGGCGGAGCCTTGGCTTGCGCCGCGCTGGGCGGCGATGCAGGAAAAGAACGCCTATTGGAAGCACGGCTCGGTCAGCGAGGATTATGCCCGCATGACGGTGCCGGTGCTGTCTTGGGGCGGTTGGGCGGACAATTATATGAATACCGTGGCGCAGTTGGTCGAGAATGTGCCTGCTCCCGTGCAGGGGATTGTCGGGCCTTGGGTGCATCAATACCCGCATACGGCCGTGCCGGGGCCTGCGATTGGGTTTTTGCAATGCGCGCTGCGCTGGTGGGATCGCTGGTTGAAGGGGATTGAGAATGGTGCCGAGGGCGATGGCGCCTATCGCGCCTATATGCTGCATTCGCAGCCGCCCGATGCCTCGGCGCGCGCCCGTGCGGGGCATTGGCTGGTGGAGGCGGATTGGCCCTCGGCCCGGGTGTCGCGCGCGGTTTTGCATTTGGCGATGCCTGCGCAGGTGCCGGGGGTTTCACACCCCCGGACCCCCGTGGGATATTTAGGGACAGATGAAGCGGGCTTTGCGGTGGAGGTGGCGACGCCGCAGCATCTGGGCTTGCAGGCGGGCGAGTTCTTTCCGATGGGTTTGAATGCCGAGATGCCCGGGGATCAGGCGGGCGAGGATGCCATGTCGGTTTGTTTTGACGGCGCGGTGTTGGCGCAGCCGATGGATCTGTTGGGGGCGGCAAAGCTGCGGTTGCGGCTGGCGAGTGACAAGCCTTTGGGCTTTGTGGTGGCGCGGCTTTGTGATGTGGCGCCTGATGGCAGCTCAGTACGGATTGCGCATGGTATGTTGAACCTGTGTCATCGCAACAGCATGGAGCTGCCCGAGCCAATGCCGCTGAATCAGGCGGTGGAGGTGGGCTTTGCGCTGGACCAGATGGCCTATCGTTTGGCCGCGGGGCATCGGCTGCGCTTGGCGATTTCGAACAGCTATTGGCCGTTTCTTTGGCCTTCGCCCGAGGCGGGGCGGTTGCGGATCACATCGGGGCAAGTGGAGCTGCCGCTGCATGCGGGATCGGGGCCGGAATGGGCGCCGCCGCCTGCGGAAGGGGCGGCACCTTGGGCGCATCGGGTGCTGCGGGCGGGCAAGACCTCGCGCAGGATCGAGCAGGATCTGATCGGAAAAACCGTGTCTTTGATCGTAAATGACGATCTAGGGGATGTCGAAAATTTGAAACATGGGTTATGTAGTGGGGAGACCATGCGGGAATTATGGCAGATCCATCCCGATGATCCTTTGTCCGCGCGTGCCGAGCACTGTTGGGAGCAAAGGCTGTCACGCGGGGATTGGTCTGTGAAAACAGTGGCATGGGCAGAGATGACTGCCACCGCTACGGCGTTTCGCATGGTGGCGCGGTTGCAGGCCTATGAGGGCGAGGCGCTGATTTTTGAGCGCCATTTTGACGAAGAGGTCGCGCGCCGCTTTGTGTGAGATCGGGCGAAGGGTGCAAGAATCCTTGCCACATTTAAAAAGCGTGGGTTATTGATTGGAGAATCAATAACAAAGGCAACACCAAGTTGCTGTCACGACAACCTGGCGAAAACGCCAACTCAGGGAGAAAACGATGTCTGTTGAACTGAACCATCTGTTGAAGACCGCGGCGAAAGGGCTGATCAGCCGCCGCGAGTTTGTGGGCCGTGCCGGTGCTTTGGGTATTTCGGCGGCAATGGCGGGTGCTTTGCTGACCACCGCTGCCAAGGCCGAGGAGCCCAAGAAGGGCGGCATCCTGCGTGCTGGCATGTCGGGCGGCGAAAGCACCAACTCGCTTGACCCGGCGCTGGCGGCCTCGGAAGTGCCGTTCACGGTCAACCTGCTTTGGGGGGACACTTTGGTCGATGTCAGCGAAAACGGCGAGATCGTGCCGCGGATTGCTGAAGAGATTTCCGCGAACGCCGATGCGACCGAGTGGAAGTTTAAGATCCGTCAGGGCGTCAAGTTCCATAATGGCGCGACCGTGACCCCTGAGGATGTTGTTGCCACGCTGAAGCGTCACACCGATGAGAAATCGCAGTCGGGCGCTTTGGGTATTGTGAAGGGCATCGCCGAGATGTCTTCGGATGCCGACAGCGTCACGCTGAAACTGGTGGCGGGCAACGCCGACCTTCCGTTCCTGATGGCCGATTATCACCTGATCATTCAGCCAAATGGCGGCATTGATGCGCCAGATGCAGGCATTGGGGCCGGGCCTTACAAGGTCGTCGCCAACGAGCCGGGCGTGCGTCACACCTTTGAGAAATTCGCCGATCATTGGGACACCACTTTGGGTCACGCCGATCAGGTTGAAATCCTTGTGATCAACGACAACACCGCGCGGATGGCGGCCTTGCAGGCTGGCCAGGTGCATATGATCAACAAGATCGACCCCAAGGTCATCGGTCTGCTGAAAGGCGCGCCGGGGATGTCGGTGGAAAGCGTTGCAGGGCGTGGCCACTATGTCTTTATCATGCATTGCGACAAGGCGCCCTTTGACAACAACGACATGCGGATGGCGTTGAAGCTTGCGATCAACCGTCAAGAGATGGTGGATAAGATCCTTGGCGGTCTGGGCTCTGTCGGCAACGACTTCCCGATCAACGCGGCCTATCCGATGTTTGACGACAGCATTCCGCAGCGCGAATACGATCCGGTCAAGGCCAAGGAATACTATGACAAAACCGGCCATGATGGCTCGCCCATCGTGTTGCAGGTGGCCAATGGGGCCTTCCCCGGTGCGATTGAGGCGGCGCAATTGTTCCAGCAATCGGCCAATGCGGCTGGCATCCCGCTGGAAATCAAGCGCGAGCCTGATGATGGCTATTGGTCCAACGTCTGGAACGTTGCTCCGTTCTGCGCGTCCTATTGGGGCGGGCGTCCGGTGCAAGATCAGATGTATTCCACCGCCTATCTGTCGACCGCTGATTGGAACGACACCAAGTTCAAGGATGCAGGCTTTGACGCCACGCTGATCGCGGCCCGCGCTGAATTGGACGGCGGCAAGCGCAAGGCGATGTATTCCGAACTTGCCAATACGCTGCGCGACACCGGCGGTTTGATCCTGCCGATGTTCAACGACTTTGTTGCAGCCAAGCGCGATGAGGTTGGCGGCTGGTTTGCCGATCCAAACGGCGAGATGATGAATGGCCGCGCTTTGGCCAAGTGCTGGCTGAACGCGTAAGATCGGTATGCATCCGGTTGTGAAACTTGTGACCCAGCGCCTTGCGCTGGGTCTGATCCTGCTTATTGCAGTCTCGGCGCTGATATTTTTCGGCGTCGCTGCTTTGCCAGGGGATGCCGCACAGGCGATGTTGGGGCAATCTGCCACGCCAGAGTCTTTGGCCAACCTGCGCGAAAAGATGGGGCTGAACGAGCCGATCTTATGGCGCTATGGGCATTGGCTTTTGGGCTTTGCCACCGGAGATCTGGGCGTTTCGCTTAGCAACGGCCAAGACATTGCCAAATCGGTGGGGCAACGTCTGGGCAATACGATTTTTCTGGCCTTTTGGGCCGCGGTGATCGCGGTGCCTTTGGCAATCACGCTGGGCTTGATTGCGGCGCGCTATAATGGGCGCTGGCCCGACAAGCTGATTTCTGGCGTCACCCTTGCGACGATTTCACTGCCCGAATTCGTGGCAGGCTATATCGTGATGTATGTGCTGGCGGTGAAGTTTCATCTGTTTCCCTCGATGTCGATGGTGTTTCCGGGCATGGGCATCTTTGAACGCCTGAACGCCATCATTCTGCCAGTGATCGTTCTGGTGATGGTGGTGCTGGCGCATATGATGCGGATGACCCGTGCGGCGATTTTGAACGTGATGGAATCCGCCTATATCGAGACCGCCGAGCTGAAGGGTCTGTCGCCGATCAATGTGATCTGGAAACACGCTTTCCCCAACGCCATTGCCCCCGTGGTCAATGTGGTAATGCTGAACCTTGCCTATCTGGTGGTTGGCGTCGTGGTGGTCGAGGTGGTCTTTGTCTATCCCGGCATGGGGCAATTTTTGGTCGACCATGTCACCAAACGCGATATGCCGGTGGTGCAGGCCTGCGGCATGATCTTTGCCGCCGTCTACATCGGGCTGAATATCTTGGCCGATGTGGTCTCGATCCTTGCAAATCCAAGATTGAGGCATCCGAAATGAGCCGTATTCCCGTTTCTGCCCTGCTGGGGCTGGTGCTGACCGGAGGCTTCTTTCTGGTGGCGATTTTTGCGCAATGGATTGCGCCCTATAAGATGGACGAGTTGGTGGGCGGGGTCTGGGATCCGATGTCGGCCAAGCATCTGCTGGGCACGGATTCGATTGGCCGCGATCTGCTGACGCGGATGATCTATGGCGCGCAGGTGACGATCTTTATCGCAACCTGTGCCACGATCCTGTCCTTTGTCACCGGGTCGGTGCTGGGGTTTCTGGCCGCCACCGCAGGCGGCTGGGTCGATCTGGCGCTGTCGCGCTTTGTCGATCTGGTGATGGCGATCCCCTCGCTGATCTTGGCGCTGGTGGTGCTGACGGCGGTTGATGTTTCGGTTTTCACGCTGATTGTGGTGATGGGGCTGTTGGATTCCACCCGCGTGTTCCGCCTCAGCCGAGCGGTGGCCGTCGATATCACGGTGATGGATTACGTCGAGGCCGCCCGCCTGCGTGGCGAGGGCACCTCTTGGGTGATCTTTCACGAGATCCTGCCCAACGCGCTGTCGCCTTTGGTGGCCGAACTTGGGCTGCGCTTTATCTTTGCGGTGCTGTTCATCTCGACGCTGTCCTTCCTTGGGCTCGGGGTGCAACCGCCCTTGGCAGATTGGGGCGGGCTGGTGAAAGAAAACTCGGCGGGGCTGGTCTACGGCATTCCGGCGGCTCTTGCGCCTGCGATGGCGATTGCGGCGCTGGCGATCTCGGTCAACCTTGTGGCGGATTGGGTGCTGTCGCGCACCTCCAGCCTGAAAGGAGGCCGTGGTGCATAATGTTTTGGATATCAAAGGTTTGCGGATCGAGGCCACCTCTTATCCGCCGGGCGAAGCGCCGCGCAATGTGGTCTTGGTCAACAATGTCTCGGTCGCGGTGCAACAGGGCCGCGTGCTGGGGCTGATCGGCGAATCGGGTGCGGGCAAATCCACCATCGGGCTGTCGGCCATGGCCTACGGTCGCGGTGGCGTGCGGCTGACGGGCGGGCATATCCTGCTCAACGGCCGCGAAATCCGCGAGGCGAGTGCCGGCGATATGCGCATCCTGCGCGGCCGCGAGGTCACCTATGTCGCGCAATCGGCCGCCGCCGCCTTCAACCCCGCCAAACGCCTGATGGAACAGGTGATCGAGGCCAGTCTCTTGCACGGCGTGATGGGCCGCGCCGAGGCCGAGGCCCGCGCGGTCGATCTTTTTGACAAGCTTGGCCTGCCCGATCCCGCCAATTTCGGCAACCGCTACCCGCACCAAGTCTCGGGCGGGCAGTTGCAACGCGCGATGACGGCAATGGCGCTGTGCCCCAAACCCGATCTGGTGATCTTTGACGAACCCACCACCGCGCTGGATGTCACCACCCAAATCGATGTGCTGGTGGCGATCAAAGCTGCCATTCGTGACACCGGCGTCGCAGCGCTCTATATCACCCATGATCTGGCCGTGGTGGCACAGGTCGCCGATGACATCTTGGTGCTGCGCGGCGGCAAAAAGGTCGAATATGGCCCGACCGATCAGATCATCAACCACCCGCAAGAAGACTATACCCGCGCGCTGGTCTCGGTGCGCTCGATCGACCATGTTGAAAAGACCGAAGCCCCCGCCGTGCTTTCCGTCGCGGGCATCACCGCGCGCTATCGTGGCACCAATTTCGATGTGCTGAAAAACGTCTCGGTCGATCTGCCCGCAGGCCAAACCCTTGCCATCGTCGGCGAAAGCGGCTCGGGCAAATCGACGCTGGCGCGGGTGATCACCGGGCTTTTGCCCGCAGCCAAGGGCGATCTTACCTTTGCAGGCCGCAAACTGTCGCCCGATCTGGCCAGCCGCAGCAAAGATGATCTGCGCGAGGTGCAGATGATCTATCAAATGGCCGATACCGCAATGAACCCGCGCCAAACCGTCGGCACCATCATCGGCCGCCCGCTGGAATTCTACTTCGGCCTCAAAGGCGAGGCCAAACGCCAGCGCATTCAGGAATTGCTCGATGATATCGAAATGGGCGCGGGCTTTATCGACCGCTTTCCCGCCGAACTCTCGGGCGGGCAAAAACAACGCGTCTGCATCGCCCGCGCGCTGGCCGCAAAGCCCAAGCTGATCATCTGCGACGAGGTCACCTCGGCGCTCGACCCGCTGGTGGCCGATGGCATCCTGAAACTGCTGCTCAATCTGCAAGCCCGCGAATCCGTGGCCTATCTCTTCATCACTCATGATCTGGCCACGGTCAAAGCCATCGCCGATAAGATCGCGGTGATGTATCGCGGCCAAGTAGTGCGCTATGGCAGCAAAACCGATGTGCTGACGCCGCCCTTTGACGATTACACCGATCTTTTGCTGTCCTCGGTCCCCGAAATGCAGATCGGCTGGCTGGAAAAGGTGCTGGCGGGCCGCAAAATGGAAAGCGCAGGCAACTAGGCCCGCGCTTTCATCTTGGTGAAAATATCCCCGCCGGAGGCTCCTTGCCCTGCCGCGCGCCGAAAGGTTTGCATGAAAAAATTGCTGCTGATCCTCATCGACGGCGTGCCCTACCGCAATTGGCGCAGGCTCTTTGGCAATCTTGAAGGCTGGGTTGCCAGCGGCGAGGCGCGGGTCTGGCGGATGCGGGCGACGCTGCCCTCAACCTCGGCTTCCTGCTATGCCTCGATCCACACCGGCGTGCCGCCGCAACAGCACCGGGTCTGGGGCAATGAGGCGGTCTACCGGCTGGCCCAACCCGATGTGTTTTCCGAACTTTCCGCCGCGGGTAAACGCACAGGCGCTGTCGCCCACAGCTTTTGGTCCGAGCTGTTTAATCGCAGCCCCTTCGATCTGGTGCGCGATATCGAATATGACGAGGAGGCAGGCCCGATCCATCACGGCCGGTTTCACACCATGACCGGCTATGACAACATCAACCAGATGACGCCCTCGGATGTCGATCTCTTCGCCACGCTCACCCGCCTGTGCGAGGTCAAGGGCGTCGATTATGCAATGTATCACAGCTGCACGCTCGACAGCATGGGGCACCGTTTTTATCACGACTGCGAAGAAATGGACAACGCCTGCTATATGCTTGATGCCCAGATGGCGCCCTTTGTGCACCGCTGGCGCGCCGCGGGCTACGAGGTGATCATCACCGCCGACCACGGCCAAGACGCGCGCGGCCATCATGGCGGTGCCGATCCCTTGCAGCAGGATGTGGCGTTTTACTACTTTGGCGATGCGCAGATGCCTGCAAGCGATGTTCTGCTCGACCAGCTTGCGCTGGCGCCCTCGATCCTGACCCGGATGGGGGTGGCGGTGCCGGCCTCGATGCAGGCCAAGCCGTTTTTCACCGCCTAGCCCTGCGCGGGCGCTAGCTTGCGTAGCTGGCGCCTTCTTCATCCAACAGCGCCTTGATCTCGCGCAGATGAAATTCGGCAAAGGCCGGATAAGCCTCCCATTCCTGTGCTGTCTTTTCGGCCACAGCATCCGACAGCACCCGCAGCGGCTTGCCGGTTTGCAGCGCACGAATATAGGTCTCGGCAGCGCGTTCGAAATAGGTCAGCCGGTTAAAGGCATCCGCCACGTTTTGCCCGATGATCAGCACGCCGTGGTTGCCCATGATCAGCGTGGTGATTTTCGGATCGCGCAGCAGATCAGCGCAGCGCGCGGCTTCTTCGGCAAAGGCCATGCCGCCGTAATGGGCATCCACCACCTGACGGCCAAAGAACATCGCCGAGTTCTGATCAATCGGCGGCAAGCTGCTATCGGCAAGGCTTGCCAGCACAGTGGCATGGATCGAATGCACATGCATCAGGCAGCGCGCATGGGGCAGTGCGCGGTGAATGCTGCCGTGCAGGCCCCACGCGGTGGGGTCGGGCGCATCGGGGCGGTCCATCGTGCTGGGGTCATTGGCGTCAATCTCGATCAGGCTCGAGGCCGTGATACGCGCAAAATGGCGGCCATTGGGGTTGATCAGAAACCGCGTGCCTTCAGGATTGGTGGCAAGGCTAAAGTGGTTGGCCACCGCCTCGTGCAGGTTCAGCTTGACCGTCCAGCGAAAGGCCGCGGCAAGGTCGACGCGTTCGGCCCAGTTGGTGATATTGGCGTGTAGGGTCATTGGGTTTCCTTAAAGGGCCATTCGCTGCGCGCAAAGGCCGAGAGGGTTGCGCAGATCCGCGCAAAAGACGCCGCCGCGCGGTCAGACATATGCCGCGCGCGCAGATAGCCGTGCACAAGGCCCGCTGCGGTTTCCGCATGGGCCTGACCGCCTGCGGCCATGATAGCAGCGCCGTAGGCAAGCGCATCATCCGCCAATGGGTCGCATTCAGCGGCCACTGCATAGGTCGGTGGCAGGCCCGAAAAATCGCTGTCTTGCAGCGGCGCAAGGCTGGCGTCGCCACGGGTTTCCGGCCCGCGAATGCCGGCATAAAACTCCACATCCGCCAAGGTCAGCATCGGAGCGAAAGCATGGGTTTGATAGCTGCCACGGCTGCGATCGCCGCCAAGTCCCGGATAGATCAGCACTTGCCCCAGAATGGCAGCCTTGCCGCGCAGCGCATGTGCTGCCGCTGCCGCCAGATTGGCCCCCGCACTGTCGCCCACCAGCAGCAAAGGCCCCCGCAGCGCCAAGGCCACCGCACAAGCATCCTCAAAGGCGGCAGGATGGTCATGTTCGGGCGACAGCCGATAATCGACCGAGATCACCTCTAACCCCGTCGCCGCTGCGATTTCGGCGCATACATCATCATGGCTGTGCAAGCCGCCGACCACAAAACCGCCGCCGTGAAAATACAGCACGCTGGGCGCAGAACCGCTGTAGCGCCGACAGGGCACCCCCGCGATTGTTTCGTCTTGGGCACGAATCCCCTCGGGATAGGGCTGGCGGAACTGCGCGCACATTATGTCGTAAACGCGGCGCTGTCCGGCGATATCCAGGCTGGCGGCCTCGGGCGGATAGCAAGAGTCCGTTGCACGAATAAAGCTGTGGATTTGTGAATCGATAAGGTTTTGGTAATCTGGGCCTGTCATCTTGGGTCAGACTCCTGCTGATCTTGCGTCAATCATGGCGCGGTAACGATGGGGGTTCAATGTCTAATAACCGCCTTAAACTCTCGAAATATACCTTAATGCGCCCGCAATTCTGCCTTAACGCTTCGTTAACCTTGAAGCACAAGGCAGAACAAGCAGGCACAGGAGACGATCATGCAGGTTCTTCGTTCCATAGAGCAACTTTATATTGCGCCCGTCGGACTCAACATTCGGGTAATGATGGTCAGCGCTGATCAGGCGGGCTGCGGATTGTACAATCGGCTGGCGCAACTTGGCGGCTTGATTGATGCCAATCTGGATCTATTCACCGGGCTTGAGGCGGTTATCGACGATCCGTCGGGCTATGGTCTGCTGGTGGTGGATTGCGACCATATCGGTGGGCTCGAGGCAGGGCGGCGCGCGCATATGCTGCTGGGCGAGGCGGTGATGCGGGTGCCGGTCATCCTGATCTCGAGCGAGTGCAAGACCCAAGAATTCCCAGAACAGCGCGGAAAACCCGTGGTGCTGCGTGGGCCTGCAACAAGTCTTTCTATGCGGATGGGGTTCGAACATGCGCTGCGAGATCGCTATCCGCTGCGGTTTTCCTAAGCCAAGGGGGCAGGCTTGCGGCTGCCCCTCTGGTCTATCTTCGGGTGGGCGTCAGATCATGCCACCGACAGGTTGATCGCCGATTCGCGGCCATCTCGGCCGGCTTCGATGTCAAACGTCACCGCTTGACCATCTTTCAATGACCGCAGCCCCGCGCGTTCCAGCGCGGTGATATGCACGAAAACATCCTTTGATCCGCCCTCTGGCGCGATAAAGCCGTAACCTTTGGTTTCATTGAACCATTTCACGGTGCCCTTAGCCATCGTGAAGTCTCCTCTAGCAAGTCCGCCCGCGAGATTGCGGCGGTTCGGCGCAGTCAGCTTTTGATCGAAGGCTGTGGCCGATAACGGAGACAGGGATCGAGTAGCGATAACAACGCCCCTTAAAAATAGGTGCTGTCGATCGCAGTTCAAGAAAAAAAATAGGCCGAAAGCTTTGGCTTTGCCTAAAATCTGCGCCGCGCGCGCAGGGCGGCGCCGATGGTGCCATCGTCCAGATAGTTCAGCTCGCCGCCAATCGGCACGCCTTGCGCCAGCGAGGTGATCTGCACCTCTGCCCCGCCCAGACTGTCGGCGATGTAATGCGCAGTGGTCTGGCCATCAACGGTGGCCCCCAGCGCAAGGATGACTTCGGTGATGCCTTCGCTTGCGACGCGGGCGGCAAGGCGGGGGATGCCCAGCTCGTCCGGCCCCATCGCATCCAGCGCCGAAAGCGTGCCGCCCAGCACATGATAGCGGCCGCGAAAGGCTTGGCCGCGCTCCATCGCCCAAAGGTCAGCGACGTCTTCCACCACACAAATCTCGCCAGTGGCGCGGGCAGGGTCTGCGCAAATCGGGCAGGTGGCTTGGCTGCTGATATTGCCGCAAATGCCGCAATCCTTGGCCGAAAGCGCCACGCCCGCCATGGCTTGCGCCAAGGGTGCCATCAGCGCCTCGCGCTTTTTCAGCAAGGTCAGCACAGCCCGGCGCGCCGAGCGCGGCCCAAGACCGGGAAGCCGCGCCATCAGCTCGATCAGCGTTTCGATGTCGCGGCTGTCTTGCATTCTGCCGGCCTTCAGAACGGCAATTTCATATCGGCCGGCAGGCCAAGCGCTTGGGTCATCTTTTGCATCTCGGCCTGCCCACGCGCGGCGGCTTTTGCCTGCGCATCGCGCAGCGCGGCCAAGATCAGGTCTTCGACCACCTCTTTTTCCGAGGCGACAAGGATCGAAGGGTCAATATCCAGCCCCGTCACCTCGCCTTTGGCGGTGCAGCGGGCTTTCACAAGCCCCGCCCCCGCTTCACCGATCACCACGGTGCGGGCCAGCTCGTCTTGCATCTCGGCCATTTTGGCCTGCATGTCTTGCGCTGCTTTCATCATCTTGGCCATATCGCCAAGACCGCCTAAACCTTTTAGCATTTCAACCTCTTAGTCATCTTCAAAGGGGTCCCATTCGTCTTCAACCTCGGGCAAGGCCTCGATGGCGGCAGAGGCTTGCATCGCCGCGGCAGTGCGAATTTCGCTGATCTTGGCACCGGGAAAGGCCGCGATCACGGCTTGCACCAAGGGGTTTTCCATCACCTCGGCGCGCTGGTCTTCCTCGGCGCGGTCGCGCTCTTGCGCAATCGTCGCCGCGCCGCCAGTCGAGACGATCGACACCCCCCAGCGTTCACCCGTCCAAGTTTGCAGCCGCTGCGACAGCCTTGCGGCAAGATCAGGGGCGGCATTGGCGGCGGGTTCAAATTCAATCCGACCGGGGGCGTATTTCGCCAGCTTCAGGCTGGTTTCCACCTCCATCAGCAGGCGCATGTCACGCTTTTCGCGGATCAATGCCACGACCTGGTCAAAGGTGGCATAGACCGGCATCTGGCCTTGCGCCAGTGCAAGCGCTTGACCGCCCTGCATCGTCGGCCCGCGCGCGGGTGACGCGGGGGCCATGCGCATCGCGCCATGCACCATGCCGGCGCCACCGCCACCCGCAGGCGCACCGCCACTGCCACCGCCGCTTGGGCGCGGCTCTGACATCAGCTTTTTCACCAAGGTTTCAGGGTCGGGCAGATCCGAGACATGGGTCAGGCGGATCACCGCCATCTCAGCCGCCATCATCGCATTGGGCGCAAAGGCCACTTCTTCCAAGGCCTTAAGCAACATCTGCCACATCCGCGACAGCACCCGCATCGGCAAGGCCTGCGCCATCGCCAGCCCGCGTTCGCGTTCTTCTTGCGGCGTCGTCGGGTCTTCGGCTGCGCTTGGGGTGATCTTGATCACCGAGACCCAATGCGTGATATCGGCCAGATCGCGCAGCACCGCCATCGGGTCTGCGCCATCGGCATATTGCCCCGACAGTTCCGCCAAAGCCCCCGCCGCATCGCCCTTCATGATCAGATCAAACAGATCCAGCACCCGGCCACGGTCGGCAAGACCCAGCATCGCGCGCACCTGATCGGCCGTGGTCTCTCCGGCTCCGTTCGAGATCGCCTGATCCAGCAGGCTGGTGGCATCACGCGCCGAGCCTTCGGCCGCGCGTGTGATCAGCGCTAAAGCACCATCCGAAATCTGCGCGCCCTCGGCGGTGGCGATCTTGCGCAAAAGCGCAATCTGCACCTCTGGCTCGATGCGTTTCAGATCAAAGCGCTGACAGCGTGACAGCACCGTCACCGGCACTTTGCGAATTTCGGTGGTGGCAAAGATGAACTTCACATGCGCAGGCGGCTCTTCCAGCGTCTTCAGCAGCGCGTTGAAGGCGGCATTCGACAGCATATGCACTTCGTCGATGATATAGATCTTATAGCGGGCCGAGGCGGCGCGATAATGCACAGAATCAATGACTTCCCGCATATCCCCCACGCCTGTGCGCGAGGCCGCATCCATCTCCATCACATCAACATGACGGCCCTCGGCAATGGCGATGCAGGGCTCACAGCGGCCACAAGGCTCGGTGGTAGGCCCGCCGGTGCCATCGGGGCCCACACAGTTCAACCCCTTGGCTATGATCCGCGCGGTGGTGGTTTTGCCGGTGCCGCGAATGCCTGTCATCATGAAAGCATGGGCAATTCGCTCGGCCGCAAAGGCGTTTTTCAAGGTGCGGACCATCGCCTCTTGCCCGACCAGATCGGCAAAAGTCGCGGGGCGATATTTGCGCGCCAGAACCTGATAGGTTTGTTCAGAGGTTTCGGTCATGATGGCCCTTGGGATTCGACTGACGATAGACTAGGGCGCGCAGGGGCGAAGGTAAACCTAAGAGGCGAAGATGCGGCTGACAATTGCAGAACTGCCCCTGGGGCGCGGCGTTTTGGGGATCTGCCCAATGCCGGGACGCGCAGGCTTTTACGCAGCCGATCTCGAGGCTTTGCGCTTCTGGCGGCCGTCTTTGGTGATCAGCCTGACGCTGCCGCAGGAATTAGCCGCCAAGGCCCCCGATTTGCCGCAGGATCTCGCCGATATGGGCGTGGCTTGGCTGCCCTTCCCAGTGCCCGATTACGGCATACCGCAAGCTGGCTGGCCAGAGATCTCGGCCGCAGCCCATGCGATCTTGTCACAAGGCCAAAAGGTGTTGCTGCACTGCATGGGCGGCTGCGGCCGCTCGGGCTCTGCCCTGCTGCGTCTGATGGTCGAGGCAGGCGAGGCCCCCGCACTCGCGCTGCACCGCCTGCGCCAAGCCCGCCCCTGCGCTGTGGAAACTGATGCCCAATACCACTGGGCCACCACGCTCTAAGCCTTTCATCTTGGCCTAAATATCCCACGGGGGAGCGCCGCAGGCGCTGGGGGTGTGAAACCCCCGAAGCCCCAGCCTAGGACGGTCTCCGCAGCCGTCGCTCTACCAAAGGCCCGATCAGGATCACCAAAATGATCCGCAGCAGATGATGGCTGACCACAAAGGCCAGATCCGCCCCGGCCAAAATCGCGATCACCACCATTTCGGCCTGCCCCCCGGGCAGATAGGCCAGAAAGGCGTCTTTGGGTGGGGCAAGGTGAAAGACATGGATCAGCTCGATAAACCCCAGGCTGATCAGCGCCAGCAGCAGCGCATAGACCACGCCGGCACCGACGCAGACCCGCAGCTCGCGCAAGGTGATGCCGGCATATTTCACCCCAACCGCGATGCCAATAAAGAATTGCGACGCCCAGATAATCTCGGCTGGCGGGCGGTGGGTGATCACCCCGCCAATCGACAGCGCCGCGGTCAAGATCATCGGCCCCAGGATCGAGGCGCCAAATAGTCCCACCCGCTCGGCGATTTTCCAGCCCGCAAGACCTGCAAACACCATCAGCCCCAGCTGCGACAGCGCAATCTCGCTGGCAGCCACGCCCGGTGGCTTGGTCAGATCAACACCCCAATAGCTGACCATCACCAAAGGCGCGATGGTGACCACCACCAGCACGCGGGTGGCATGGATCAACGACAGCGCACGCACATCGCCCCCCGCCTCTTCACCAAACACCAGCATATCTTGCAGCCCACCCGGCATCGCCGAATACCAGGCTGTGGCATGGTTAAAGCCAAAGCCATAGCGAAACAGCGGATAGCCCAAGGCCCCGATCACCGCGATATAGGCGGGCACAAAGATCAGGCTGCCGGCAAATTGCTGCAACTGTCCAAGGATCGCCGGCGTGATCGAAGATCCCACCGCCACCCCCAAAAAGGTCCGCATGAACACGCCAAAGATGCCGGAATCTTGCAGCTTGGCCCCCGCAAAGGCCGCAATCAGGCAGCCCAGCATCGGCCCCAGCAACAGCGGCAAAGGCAGGTGCAGCAGCAAAAACGCCACCACCCCCAGCGCCGAAATCGCAAAGGTCATCAACCTTGTGCGGGTGAAATAGCTCACAAATCCGCCTCTTCCAGCAAGATGCCCCATTGCGCGCCATGCATGTCGCGGTCGCGCGCAGAGCCCTGCACCACCGGACGCGGGATCGAGAATTTGATCACGCTTAAATCCGCAATATCAAAGCGCTTCACCAAGTGCAGCGGGCAGCCGTAAAGTGCTGCCACCGCTTCGGTTTGCAAGCCTGCGCTTAGCTTTGCAAAGGCTTCGGCGGTGCCGCAAAATACATCAATCGTCACCCAAAACGGACCTGCATTCTTTGATCGCACTTTTAGAACCTGATCGCCAAGCCTCATGCTGTCACCTCGCTCACCACAAGGCGAAAGGCCGACATCGGGTCGGCCAGATGCAGCACATGGTTCAGCGCAAATTCATAAAGCGGGCCACGGTCGGTGGTGGCGGGCGAATAGGGGAAGGCAAAGGTCGGCAGCTCTTCGCTGGCGGTCAGCGGGAAATGCAGCACCCAAGGGTTGATCAGCTTGCCAATCTCGGCCGCGATGGCTTGGGTTTGCGCGGTGACAAGACCCAGCACCCCAACCTCGACCGGATCGGCGCTGCGGTTTTCCATCGCGCCCAGCGTGGCATCAACCCCGATCAGGCGAAATTCAAGCTGGTAGCTCTCCGCTGGCAGCGCCATTTTGCGGGCGATATCGGCGTGCAAAAACGCGGTCAGCCGCGCCACCCAATCTTTGGCATGGGCGACGTAATGCGGCGCGCGCAGGGTGGCAAGGATGGTGGTTTGATAGCCCGCGATGCGCGCGCCTTCTAGTTTCACCGTATAGGGGCCCGGTTGCCAGATCGAGCCTTCCACCCGCACGCGGCGCGCGTCCAGTGCCAGATAGCTTGCGCCGCGCACATCCAGATGGCCGCCCGGTTCGTGCAGAATGAACGGATCGGCATTCTCGTAAAGCATATGCGCCGAGACCGAATGCGGCGTGCAGGCGGCGTCCAGTGCCATAGGCTCGACGCTAAAGCCTGCGGCATCGAAGTCGACCATGATCACGCCCGAGGTCGGGTTGGTGGAACAAAGCGCGCCGCATTCGGCGATTTTTGCGCCATGCCACGCGCCCCCCGCATGATCGCCACGCTGCAAGGGCAGGGCTGCGATGATCGCGGTGTCGGTGGTGCGACCGCAAAGGATAATATCGGCACCGCTGGCAAGCGCTGCCTGCACCTGCTCGGCGCCGGCAAGGGCGACGATATGGGTCATCTGGCCCAAAACCTCGGGGCTGATCGGCGGGGCTGGGGTCAGGGGGGCGATCTGGCCCATGCCAAGGGCTGCGATCACGCTGATCGGGCTTTGGCTGCAATAAAGCCGCGCGATTTTCAGGCTTTGGCCCAGCTCGGCGGCGATTTCGGCGGTGATGTCATACATCCAATCCACCGTGCTGTCGGTGCCACAGGTGCCGCAGGTGCCAATCACCAAGGGCACGCCAGCCTCGGCGCGGGCCTGCATCAGCGCGCGCCACTCCGACCTTGTGGCGGCGCGCGCATATTTCGACTGCCCCGCCCCAAGCGAGAAGGGCCCACTATCGGTGGACCCTCCGTCGATGGCGATGATGTCGGGGCGCGCGGCTATGCCGCGGGCAAGGGCTGCATGGTCAAACCCCAGCCCTAAAACCCCAGATGGCACCAGCACACGCGTTGTCATAGGCTTTCCTTAGTCTTGGTCGAGCGTTGTATCGCTGACAGGCATTGGCTTGCCAAGTTTGCCACGCAAGAACAGCGGTGCCAAGAAACCGCCGATGGCCGCAACCCAAAGCCCGATGGCGATGGGCGAAGAGAACAGATAGCTCCAATCGCCATCCGACAGCACCATGGCACGCCGCAGCGCGTCTTCCATTTCTGACCCCAGCAGAATGCCCAAGATCACCGGAACCGTCGGCACATCCAGCTTGCGCAGCAGATAGCCCAAAGCGCCAAAGAAGATCATCAAGATCATGTCGAAATAGCTGCCCGTCAGACTAAAGATGCCGACAAAACTGACCATCGTCACCATCGGCATCAGCACCCAAGCCGGCACCAGCAGCACTTTGACAAACAGCTTCACCATCGGCACGTTCATGATCAACAGCACGACATTGGCGATGAACATCGACGCAATCAGCCCCCAGACCACATCAGGGTGATCTTTGAACAGCAGCGGGCCGGGGGTGATGTTCAGCGTCAGCAAAAGCGCCAGCATCACCGCCGTGGTGCCCGATCCGGGCACGCCCAGCGTCAGCATTGGCACCATAGCCCCGCCTGCGGCGGCATTGTTGCCGGCCTCGGGGGCGGCGACACCGCGCGGGTCACCCTTGCCAAAGTAGCCCGAGCTGCCAACATAGCCCTTTTCCGCCATATAGGCCATAAAGCTGCCAAGGCTTGCGCCTGCACCGGGCAGCACGCCTGCGACAAAGCCGATGCCGGTCGAGCGCATCATGGTGCCAAAAGTGTTCTTCAGATCTTTCCACGGAATGCTGATCTTGCCCAAAGTCACGCCAAGCGCCGAATTGCGGCCATGGCTTTCGATAAAGATAAACACCTCGGAAATTGCGAACATGCCGACGATGGCGACCAAAAAGTCGATGCCATCAGACAGATGCAGATTGCCGCCGGTAAAGCGCGGCATGCCGGTGGAATTGTCCAACCCGATCATCGCGATGCCAAGGCCAAGACAGGCGGCCAGCGCGGCCTTGGCTTGGTTTTTGCTGGCAACCCCGCCCAGCGTACAAAACGCCAGCAGATAAAGCGCAAAATATTCCGCTGGGCCAAACAGATAGGCAATACTGGCCAGCAAAGGTGCCATGATAACAAGGCCTATGGTCGACAGAAACGACCCCATAAAAGACGCCACCCCCGAAATCACCAGCGCATCGCCGGCGCGGCCTTGTTTGGCCATCGGATAGCCGTCCAGCGTTGTCATCATCGCAGGCTCGTCGCCCGGAATGTTCAGCAAGATCGAGCTGATCCGCCCGCCATACATGGTGCCGTAATAGACCGAGGTCAGCAGCACCAGCGCTTGGGTCGCATCCAGCCCCAGCGCAAAGGCCAAGGGGATCAGGATCGCCACACCGTTTGACGGCCCCAGACCGGGCAAAGCCCCGATGATGGTGCCCAAAAAGCAGCCGCAGATCGCCAGAAACAGCGTGTAAGGGGTCAGCGCAACACTGAACCCCAAAGCGAGGTTTGCAAGGGTATCCATGATGTGACCTTCCTAGCCCATCCAAGCCCGAGGAAAGGCAAAAAGCCCAAGCCCAAGGCCGTATTTAAAGATGACAAACAGCACCAACGACAGGCCAAGGCCGGTCAGGGCTGCGGTGCGGGCGTTTTTCTCGATCAGATAGCTGACGCCAGCGGCGGCCAGCGCGGTCGAGGCCAAAAAACCCATCGGCCCGATCAACAGTGCATAGCTGACCAAAACCACCAAAGCGATGGCCATATTGCCCCAAGCCGCAAGTGCAGGCCACTCGGGTTCGGCATCAGGTTTTGCAATCAAGACCAGCCCACAAAGAACCGACGCGGTCGCGATCAGCATCGGAAAGACGCGGGGGCCAACGGGGTCTGACAAAAAGCTGGTCTGGATTTGAAGAGCGCCCGCGAAAAACGCGAGCGCCCCCATTACCACGACCAGACCAAAGATCCGGTCGCTGGACATTATTGAATAACCCCGATTTCGCGCGAAAGCGTCTCGGTTTCAGCGATCACACCGTCAACCCAGCCTTGGAAATCGGTGCCAACCTTGGTGAAAGGCGCCAGACCGTTTGCGGTCATGGTCTCTTTCCATTCAGCGCTGTCGGCCACGGCTTGCAGTTTGGTGGCCCAAGCGTTGAACTGATCGTCCGAGATGCCTTTTGGCACATAAAGACCACGCCAGTTCACCGCGACCACATCAAAGCCCTGCTCGCGCGCGGTTGGAATGTCTTCAAAGCCCGGAACCCGCGCTTCGGTCAGCACGGCCAGAACCCGCACGTCGCCCGATTTGATAAAGCCAACGATTTCCGACATATCGCCGGTCATCGCTTGGGTATGGCCGCCGATGGTCTGGGTGATCGCATCTGCGCCACCGTCAACGCCGATGTATTTCACCTTGGTGATGTCGCTAAAGCCTGCGGATTTCATCACTTGCAGCGGCTTCATATGGTCAAAGCCACCCGCTGCCGAGCCGCCTGCAAAGGCCACAGACCCCGGATCAGCCTTGATCGCTGCAACCATATCGCCCAGATTTTGGAACGGGCTGTCTTTGGCCACAACGATCACGCCCGGATCTGCGCCAATCGCGCCAACCCAGCGCACTTGGTCTGCGGTCGCATCGCCAAAGGCCTTTTGCGCAAGGCGGGTGGTGGTGGCCGAAGAGGCCGCAACGATGACATCGGCATCGGTGTTCATATCGGCCACAACATGCGCATAGGCCAGACCGCCGCCCGCGCCCGCCATATTGGTGACCTGAACCGGCGCATCGACCAGTTTCAGATCATAAAGCAGCTTGCCCACTTGGCGGCAGGTGAAATCCCAGCCACCGCCAGCGTTTGCTGGGGCGATACATTCAGTTGCAAAGGCAGATGTGGTGCCGGCCAGCATCAGCGCAGCCGTCGTTGCCAGCATTTTAAGCTTGGTCATAGGTCGTTCCTCCCGTTTTTTCTGTCAAGGCGCCGCCCCCTCCTTGGGTGTCGTGGCGCTTGCGTGGGTCAGATAAAGCTGAAAAGCTGACACCAACCTGTCACGCCTGCGTAAATTCGTCGCAGCGTGCTGGGCCAAGGGGGGGTGATGCGGTTTTTATTGGTCGAGGATAATCGCGATCTTGCGGCTTCGGTGAAGGCGCGGTTGTCGATGGATGGGCATGGCGTCGACGTCGCCCATAGCTTGGCCGAGGCGGGCGACTGTTTGCAGGCCGCAGGCTACGATCTGATATTGCTGGATATTATGTTGCCCGATGGCGATGGGCGCGATTTTCTGGCGCGGCACCGCAAGGCCGAAGGGGCCACCCCCGTGATCGTGATGACAGCGCGGTCGGCGGTCAGTGATCGGGTCGATGCGCTGGACACAGGCGCCGATGATTATATCACCAAACCCTTCGATTTTGCCGAACTAGAGGCCCGCTGCCGTGCGGTTTTGCGCAGGCGGGGCGGGGTGGCACAGGCCACACGCGCCTTTGCCGATTTGGTGTTTGACCAGATGGCGGCGACTTTGGCGGTGGCGGGCGATCTGCGCGATCTGCGCACGCGCGAGATGCGGCTGATGGAGTTGTTCATCGCAGCACCCGGGCGGATTTTGTCAAAAGAGCATCTGGTGGACCGGTTGTTTTCGTTTTCAGAACCCGTGTCTGACAATGCGATCGAGGTCTATGTCGGCAGGCTGCGCAAGAAAATGCTGGGCAGTCGGGCGCGAATCGAAACCGTGCGCGGGCTGGGCTACCGGCTGACGGAAACCCCGGAATGAGAATGCGGGTGACGCCGGTTTCGCTGCGTCAACGGCTGGTGATGCCGTTGCTGGCTTTGTCGGCGGTGCTGTCGGTGCTGATTTATCTGTCGGTGCGCATCGGCGCGGATCGTGCGTCCGAGGCAACGCTGGACGCGGTTTTGGGCGCGGCGGCACTGGCGATGGCCGAGGAAATGCGCGCAGGCGAGGGCGGGGCGGTGGTCGATCTGTCGCCGGTGACGTTTTCGATGCTGGCCGCGATGGGCGAAGAGCGGATCTTTTACCGCGTGGCGCTGAACGGGCAGACGCTGACCGGCTATGATGATCTGCCCGCCCCTGCAACGCCGCCAACCGCGCTGAGCCCGGTCTATTATACCGTGCCGTTTCGCGGGTCAGAGCTGCGGGTGGCGGCGGTGTCGCGCAGCCTGATGGTGGACAATCGCGCCAGCCCCTTGACCGTGCTGTTGGGCCAAACGCGCGAGGGGCAAAAGGCGATCTCGACGCGGCTGGCCAATCGCGCGGCGGGCTTGGGGCTTTTGGTGTTTTTGGCGGCGGTGCCTTTGTCTTTGCTTGCGGCGGGGTCGCTGTTGCGCCCGATTGCGACGCTGGCCGAGGCGGTGGGGCGGCGCGGTCCGCGCGATCTGCGCCCGATTCGCCATCCGGCCCCGGCCGAGCTTGCGCCTTTTGTCACCGCGCTGAACGGCTTTATCGGGCGGCTGCGCGGCACGCTGTCGCAAACCGAAACCTTTATCGCCGAGGCCGCACATCACATTCGCACACCGCTGTCGGTGATGCGCAACGAGGCCGAATTGGCGCTGCGCCAGACGGCCGAGGAGGCCACGCGGGCGCGGCTGCGCAGCCTGATCCGGGCGGTGGACGATTCTGCCCGTTCGGCGGGGCAGTTGCTGGATCACGCCACGGTGCTGTTTCGCGCCGATCAAAAGGCGCTGGCGGTGGTGGATCTGGCCGCGATGCTGGCGGCGATGGTGGCGCGCTTTACCCCCATGGCCGAGATGAAGGATATGGCGCTGCGGCTGACCCCTGCCGATCGGACGCTGCCGGTGGCAGGGGATGCGGTGCTGGTCGAGGCCGCGCTGCGCAATATTATCGATAATGCGATCAAATATTCGCCACAAGACAGTGACATTGATCTGCATGCGCGAATGGCCAATGGCTTTGCGGTGATCGAGGTTTGTGATCGTGGCCGCGGGCTTGGGGGCAGTGCGGTGCAGGGTCTGCGGGTGCGGTTTCAGCGCGGCAGCAATGTCGGCGATGTCGCAGGCTCGGGTCTTGGGCTGACGATTGTAGACGAGGCCGCCACCGCCATGGGCGGGCATTTTGCGCTGACCGAACGGGAAGGAGGTGGCACTTGCGCCACGCTGTCGCTGCCCTTGCAGGGCTGATCCTTTGGGCAATGCCCGTGCAGGCGTTTCAGATCGAGGCCTCGCGCAGCTTTGGGGCGGCGGCCCCGGCGCGGGTGATCGAGGTGCTTTCAACCACCGATATAGATGTGCTGGCGCCGGTGATCGAAGAATTCTTGCAGCGCAATCCAAGTCTGGGGGTGCATTACACGCTTGCCTCTAGCCAAGAGGTTTACGCGGCGGTCAGCGCGAGCGGGGCCTTTGATGTGGTGATTTCCTCGGCAATGGATTTGCAGATGAAATTGGCCAATGACGGGCTGGTGCAGCCGCTGCCGCAAACCTTGGTCGAAGCGCGGCCCTATTGGACGCGCTGGCGCAATCTGGTGGTGGCGGTGGCGCAGGAACCTGTGACCGTGCTTTTGGCCGATAGTGCTGTGGCGGGGGGCTTGGCGGTGCCGCGCACAAGGCGCGATCTGATTGCCTTGCTGCGCGATCACCCAGACCGCTTTCGCGGCAGGGTTGGCAGCTATGATCCGGCGGTTTCGGGGGCGGGCTATTTGTTTGCAGCCCAAGATGCGCGGCTGTCTGACACTTTTTGGCGGCTGGCCGAGGTGATGGGGCGGCTGGATGCCAAGCTGTATTGCTGTTCGGGTGATATGATTGCAGCCATTCGGCGCGGCGATTTGCTGATGGCCTATAATGTGCTGGGCAGTTATGCCGCGCCAAAATCCGAGGCTGGTGGCGCGGCAGGGCAGGGGTTTCAGGTGATCGAGCTGGAAGATTTCACCCTAACCTTGCTGCGCACCGCCCTTGTGCCGAAATCGGCGCCAAGCCCAGACCTTGCGGCGGGCTTTGTCGCCTATTTGCTGTCAGCCGAAGGCCAGACGCTGATCGCAGGCGCGGCGGGCCTGCCTGCAATCGAGGCCGAGGCTTTTGTGGCCAAACCCCACCTTAGCCCGATCCGGCTGGATCCGGGCTTGCTTGCGCAGTTGGATCAGCTGACCCGGCAGCGCTTTTTAGAGGAATGGCGCGCCGCGATGGATCAGCCTTAGGGCAGCAGATCCAAGGCCTGCGGGCGGGTCAGCATCTCAGGGCGCAGCAGCATATCCAGCCGTTCTTTTGACAACAGCCCCTTTTCCAGCACCAATTCATAGACGCCACGGCCGCTGCGATGCGCCTCCATCGCGATTTCGGTGGCATTGCTATAGCCGATATAGGGGTTCAGCGCCGTGACGATGCCGATCGAATTTTCCACATAGCCGCGCAGCACATCGCGATTGGCGGTGATGCCGCGAATGCAGTTCGCCTCAAGCGTCAGGCAGGCGGCGGTCAGATGCGACAGCGAGCGGTTCATGCTGTAAAAGATCACCGGCTCAAAGGCGTTCAGCTGCAATTGCCCGCCTTCAGCGGCAAAGGAGATCGTGACATCATTGCCGATGACTTCAAAGGCCACTTGGTTGACGACCTCGGGGATCACCGGATTGACCTTGCCCGGCATGATTGACGATCCGGCTTGGCGGGCAGGCAGGTTGATCTCGTTAAAGCCTGCGCGCGGGCCAGAGGACAGCAGGCGCAGATCGTTGCAGATCTTTGACAGTTTGACGGCCACCCGTTTCAACACGCCCGAAAGCTGCACAAATGCGCCGCAATCCTGCGTGGCCTCGATCAGATCAATCGCGGTGACGACCGGAACGCCTGCAATATCGGCCAGCTTTTCGCGCACCAAGGCGGCATAGGCGGGGTGAGAGGTGATGCCGGTGCCAATCGCGGTGGCCCCCATGTTGATCTCGCAAATCAAGATCGCAGCCTCGGAGAGCCGCGTTTCGTCTTCCGACAGCATCAGCGCATAGGTGCCAAACTCTTGGCCCAGCGTCATTGGCACCGCGTCTTGCATCTGGGTGCGGCCCATTTTCAGGATATCGGCAAACTCTGCCGCCTTATCGGCAAAAGCCCCGCGCAGGGTGGCCATGGCGGCGATCAGGCGATTGACGCCAAACCACGACGCGATTTTCAGCGCGGTGGGATAAACATCATTGGTTGATTGCCCCATATTCACATGTTCATTGGGGTGCAGCGCGCGGTAATCACCGCGCTGGCGTCCCATCAGTTCAAGCGCGCGATTGGCGATCACCTCATTGGCGTTCATATTGGTCGAGGTGCCAGCACCGCCTTGGATCAGATCGACGACAAATTGGTCATGCAGCGCGCCGTTGCGAATTTCGATACAGGCGGCGATGATCGCTTCTGCGCGCGGCGCATCCAGCAGGCCAAGCTGATGATTGGCTGCGGCGGCGGCCTGTTTGATGCAGGCCAGCGCGCGGATCAGATCGGGCGCGTCGCAGATGCGCTGGCCGGTAATGGGAAAATTCTCGACCGCGCGCAGGGTATGCACGCCCCAATAGGCGTCATGGGGCACTTCGCGGTCGCCCAGCAGATCATGTTCAAGACGGGTCGTGGTCATAGCGGCCTCCATTCAGGGTTGCCGCGGGTTTGCGCCGGATTTGGGCTTTCGTCCAATGCCGCTTGGGTCTGGGTTATGCGGGCTTTGCATAACCTTGCGCCGCCGCCTGCCAGACCTGATCCAGAAACCGGCGGCTGCGCTCGGCGCTGCGGTAAAGCCGGATTTCCATCTGCAACTCTGGCCCAACCACGATCAGCCGGCCGCTTGCGACTTCGTCCACAATCAGACTGCGCGGCAACCAGGCCATGCCATGCCCCGCCAGCACCATATATTTCAGCGCCTCGGCCATCGAGTTTTCGTTGGTATGGGCAAGATAGGTCGCAGGCGCGCCCTCTTGCCGCTGCGCCTGCGCGGTGATCAGGCCCAGAAAAGAGCCGCGCGAATATTGCAGCAGCGGCAGGCGGCCGTCCAACAGGGGCGCTTTCAGATTGGGCACCGAGACCGGCAGCAGGCTGTCTTGCCCGATCACCAGATGCACAAAGCGGGCAGGATCTAGCGGGATCGGCACGCTGGGATGGGCATAGGTCATCAAAAAATCATAGCCACCCTCGATCAGGGTCTGGATGCAGATCAGAAAGTTATCTGACATCACCTTACTGGTGCAGGGGCCGATGCGGTCGCGAATGCCTGCCAGCCAGTGCGGAAAGAAGGTGATCGACAGCGTGTGCAGGGCGGCAGTGGTGATCACGGGCAGCGGTTTGCTTTCAGGACCGTGGCGCTGGGCATTCAGCAGGCGCACCACCTCTTCGGCGGTTTCGCGAAAATGCCGCCCCTCGGGCGTCAGCGCCACCGGATAGCTTGATCGGTCCAAAAGCGGCGCGCCAAGCCACATCTCCAGCGCTTGGATGCGGCGCGAAAACGCCGATTGCGTGACATGGCGCAGCTCTGCCGCGCGCGAAAAGCTGCGGGTCTCGGCAAGGATCAGAAAATCCTCGAGCCATTTATGCTCCAACTTGCCCCCTCCCTTGCGCTAAACCTGCGCCATCATGCCCGCCCCGCGCGGGCTTTGCCAGTGGGCGATTTGCAGGCGGGGGTGATTCAGATCAAGGCGCGCGCGCCAGTTTGCGGGCAGGATGTGGGAAGGTGTGGCGATGATAAAGGCGAATGCATGAAGCAGCGCGGCAGAATGGCCAAAAGTCTGCGCAAAGCCGCGCAGGGCATTGGCGTGCTTGCGGGCGGTGTTGCGGTGTTTTTGCTGGCGATGCGGGCCTCGTTTCCGCTGCCCGACCAAGCGGCGGCGGCTAAAACACCGGATTTGGCCAGCCTGAGCAGCGATCTGGCGACGCGGCTTGCGCCGCACATCGCCTTGCATCCGGGGCTGTCGGGGGTGGTGACCTTGCAAAACGGCGCGGATGCTTTTGCCGCGCGCATTCATCTGGCCCGCGCTGCGACCGTGTCGATCGACGCGCAATATTACATCTGGAACGACGATCTGACCGGATTGCGGCTGCTAAGCGAATTGCAAGCGGCGGCGCAGCGCGGCGTTAAGGTGCGGCTGTTGGTGGATGACAACGGCACCACCGCGCTGGATCAAGAGCTTGCAGCGCTTGACGCCCTGCCCACAGCCGAGGTGCGGCTGTTCAACCCCTTTACCCTGCGCAGATACCGGCAGCTGAATTATCTGTTTGATTTCTTTCGCCTGAACCGGCGAATGCACAACAAATCCTTCACCGTTGATGGCAGCGTCACAATCGTTGGCGGGCGCAACATTGGCGATATCTATTTCGAGACAGGTGGGCCGCTAAGCTATGTTGACCTTGATGTCTTGGCGGTTGGTCCGGCCGCCAAAGACGTGGGCGCTGACTTTGCGCGCTATTGGTCCAGTCCTGCGGCCTTTGCGGCCAGCGCTTTGATCACGCCGCAAGCCGGGTCTGAAACCCTGTTGCAGGCGCGCGACGCGGCGCTGCGCGACACGCCCGCGGGGCGGCGCTATGCCGAATATGTGCACAGCTCGGCCTTCTCGGATGCCTTGATGGCGATGACCTTGCCGATGGATTGGGTGCCGGTGCAGCTGTTCAGCGACGCGCCCGAAAAGGTGCTGGGCGGCGATCAGGACAGCGATCTGATGATCCGGCGGCTGTTTGCCGAGATTGGCACGCCGCACAGCAGTCTGGATCTGATCTCGGCCTATTTCATTCCCGGCGCTTCGGCGACGGCGCAACTGGCGGGCTATGCTGCGCAGGGTGTGCAGGTGCGGGTGCTGACCAATGCGCTAGAGGCCACCGATGTCGCCATCGTGCACAGCGCCTATGCGCCCTATCGGCGCGACCTGTTGGCGGGCGGGGTCGAGGTTTACGAGCTGAAAAGTGAGGGCGAGGCGCGTCAATCGCTGCGCGAGGTCGAGCTGTTTGATCTGTCGAAAGCTGCGCTGCATGCCAAGGGCTTTACCATTGACCGCAGCCGCAGCTTTATCGGCTCGCTGAACTTTGACCCGCGGTCGCGGCGGCTGAACACCGAGATGGGCCTGCTGATCGACAGCCCCCGCATTGCCAACAGCCTGTCAGATTGGCTGGACCGGACCCTGCCCGCGCAGGCCTATCGCCTCAGCCTTGGCCCAGATCAGGCGATGCTCTGGACCGGGCAAGACAGGGATGGCGCCGCACAAGTGTTTGACGCAGAACCCAACACCACGCTGCCGCTGCGCTGGCTGATCGGCGCGCTTGGGCTGCTGCCTATTCAGTGGTTGCTGTAGATGCCCGCCGAGATCACTGTCGCCTCTTACAATATCCACAAAGGTGTGGGCCGCGACCGGCGCCGCGATCTTGGCCGCACGGCGGCGGTGATTGCCGAAATCGGTGCCGATATTCTGGCGCTGCAAGAGGTGGACACCCGCTTTGGCACCCGCAAGGGCCTGTTGGATTTAGACGCCTTGCAGCGCGATCTGGATCTGGTTGCGGTGCCGCTGGATCAAACCGGCCCCGCGCATGGCTGGCATGGCAATCTGTTGCTGGTGCGCAAGGCCTTGGTGCAGCAGGTGCACAAGCTGATCTTACCGGGGTTCGAGCCGCGGGGGGCGCTGGTGAGCGATCTTCAGATCAACGGCCAAGCCTTGCGGGTGGTGAACACGCATCTTGGCCTGCTGCCCAGCTCGCGCAGCGCCCAAGCCCGCGCGATTGTTGCCGCATTGGCGCTGCTGCCGGACCGGCCGCTGTTGCTGATGGGCGATCTGAACGAATGGGCGCGTAATGCTGCGATGTTTCGCACGCTGGCCTCGCGGGTGTCGATCCAGACCCCGCTGCCAAGCTTTCCGGCACGCTTTCCGCTGCTGCGCTATGACCGGATATTCAGTTGCGACAGAGGCCGTCTGCTGGATCTTGCACCGCATGACAGCGTCTTGGCGCGCAGCGCGTCAGATCATCTGCCGATGAGGGCGCGGTTGCAGCTGTTGGGCTAAGGCTGTGGGATCACAGTTTTGGCATCTATATTGCGCTGCCTGCCAAGCCTGCGCTAGGCTGGGGCTATGAAACACGCAGCCTTGTCCCCGCTGATCCACACGCTTCGCCTTTTGGGGCTGTTGTTGGCGGTTTTTGCGGTTTTGGCCGTGGGCACGCCGCAGCGCATGCACGCGATGATGGCGGTGGCAGCGCCCGAAGTGGCGATGGCGATGGATCATAGCGCGCATATGGGTGCTGCGGATGTGATGGCCAAAGGCGCGGCGCATTTGGCTTGTGATGTTTTATGCGTGGGCACGCTTGTTGACGGCGCGCCTGTGCTGCCAACCCAGCAATCGCGTCTGGGCGCGGTGGCTTTCCTGCCGATGGCACAGCGGGCGGTCAAAGCCCAAAGCCCTGATGCCGCGCTGCGCCCGCCCCAATCTGCTCTGATCGCCTGAAAACCCCTGCCGCGCTTGCGGCGTTCTTTTCTTGCAAGGCCCCCCTTTGGGGCCAATCGGAGCTATCATGACATCTTCTTTCACAAGACGCGGCTTTTTGGCCGCAGGTGCTGCGCTGGGATCGCTGGGCTTGCTGCCGCAGCTGGGCCGCGCGCAATCTTCGGTGCTGTCTTTGGTTGCGGGCAGCCGCAGCTTGGATATCAACGGACGGGCGGCCAGTGTTTACGGGCTAAGCAATGGCTTGGGCGGGCAGGGGCTGATCCTTGACCCGGATCAGCGGTTTCAGGTGCAGCTGACCAATGCGCTTGACGTCGAAACCCTGATCCATTGGCACGGGCAAATTCCGCCCAATGCCCAAGACGGCGTGCCGGACATGCCAATGGCCAAGCTAAAGCCCGCCGAGACGCGGAATTATGATTTTGCCCCCCAGCCCGGCACACATTGGATGCACAGCCATATCCCGACCCAAGAGATGCAGCTGCTGGCAGCCCCTTTGATCGTGCGCAGTGCCAAGGATCTGACTGAGGATCGCCAAGAGGTGGTGATGTTCCTGCACGACTTCTCGTTCCTGACACCCGAAGAGGTGCTGGCGCAGATCACCGGCGGCGCGTCGATGTCTGGGATGGGGCATGATATGTCTGGCATGAACCACGGCGGCGATATGGGCGGCATGGATATGTCGGCGATGGGCCATGATGGCATGGCGATGCCGGGAATGGCGATGCCCGGCATGGCGATGGACCTGAACGACTTTAACTTTGACGCCTATCTGACCAATGACCGCACCTTGGCCGATCCTCAGGTGGTCAAGGTCGATATTGGCGGGCGGGTGCGGCTGCGCATCGTCAATGCCTCGGCGGCCACGACCTATTGGATCGACACCGGTGGGGTCGAAGCCGCTTTGGTCGCGGTGGATGGCCATGATGTGGTGCCTATAAAAGGCCGCCGCTTTGGCATCGCGATGGCGCAGCGGTTGGATATTGTGCTGGATCTGCCCGCGGGGCAGGGCGCCTTTCCGATCTTGGCGCTGCGCGAAGGTGCGCGCGAACAGACCGGCTTGATCCTTGCCACCGCAGGGGCGGCTGTGCTGCGGCTGGACGATCTTGCGGCAGTCGCCTCGCCTGCCTTTGATCTGGATCTGGCGCAGGAAAGCCAGCTGCGCGCGTTGGTGCCCTTGCCAGACCGTGCCGCTGCCAAGGCCGAGATGGTGATGCTGGCCGGAAGCATGGCGCCCTATGTCTGGACGATCAACGGTCAGACCTGGGGCAGCCATCAGCCCATTACCGCCAAAACTGGCGACCGTGTGGAACTGATGTTCCACAATATGTCGATGATGGGCCATCCGATGCATTTGCACGGCCACGCTTTTCAAGTGGTGCAGATCAACGGCACCCGCTTTGCTGGTGCCGTACGCGATACCGTCTATGTCCCGCCGATGTCGCAGGTGACGATTGCGATTGATGCCGGTGAGGCAGCGCGCTGGATGCTGCATTGCCACCACATGCCGCATCTTGCGACCGGCATGATGACCGAGTTTGCCGTTCAGGCCAGCTAGATCTGATGCGCACTGGCGGGGTCGGTCGATTCTGGCCCCGCCAGCGCCTTACAGCGGTGCAAGGAATCACTTTGGCGCTGCAAATGCCCCTTCAAGCCGCGATTCTCCCGTCAAAAGCCGACCCAAGGGCTGGGTCGCTTGGAAAAATCCACTCTGGCAAGCATTAGAAAACGCGGAATCTAAGGGAAATCCAAGCCAATGTGAAAAAAGCGCGACAGAAGCGTTTTTTGCTATTGCGGGTTCTGTTGAGTTTGCCTAAACACCGCCTTACCGAA
>NZ_DAIPZF010000025.1:0-49613 GCF_036782355.1 Cypionkella sp. | reverse complement strand
CTCTCACAGCACCATTTAGCCAAAGCGCCTCAGGTCGCAGCCTAGCTAAACATCCTTAAATATGCACTTCTTTCAACCCAAATCAGCTCAGGCGTCGATTTGTGTGGACCAAAAACATCCCTTATACCTTTACCCGTGGCGGTTACTTTTACCCTTCGCGTCCTATGCCATCAGACTTGCTGCACCATGACAGCTGCCCCAGAATCGCGCAAAGGCTCACGACCAAATCGCAACAATCAGCGAAAACACGCGCTTTGGTTGCATCTGCAAAACTGGATAAACCTTGGTCACAATTGCACTTCGCACATGGCACTGTCTATGGCCCTGAAGCCGCCCTGCAAAGTGACAGCTCCTGTGTTGAGCCTAACGCTTTCATCTTGGCATAAATATCCTCGGGGGTGAGGCGAAGCCGAGGGGGCGGAAAGCCCCCTCCCCGCGCCCTAGCCCCAAACCCCGGCATGCACGGCGGCCGCCTCTTCCTCCAGCATCGGCCCAATCACCTCGACCTGTCGCTGCCCTGCGGCAAAGACCACGCGGCAGGGCAGATCCAGCGTCGGGTTTTCTGGATGATTGCCGGTAATCTCTTTCAGCGCATGTTCACTCAGCCCGTAAACCACCCGCTTTAACCCGGTCCAATAGATCGCCCCCGCGCACATCGCACAGGGCTCGGCCGAGGTATACATCGTGCACTCGCGCAAAACCTCTATCGGCAGGCTGGTCGAGGCGCGGGTCATCAGCACCCGCTCGGCATGGCCCGTCATATCGTGATCGGGCATAAAAGCATTGTGCTGGGTCATCAAAACCCTGCCATCCGGCCCGACCAAAATCGCGGCAAAGGGATGCACGCCGCTTTCGCGCGCCGCAAGACTTTCGGCAATGGCAAGCCGCAACAGCGCGGTGTGGTCAAGCTCGGGGGCAGCAGGCATGGCGCGTCCTTTTTATATCTTGTGATCCCAGCATGCGCTGAATCGGGCAAATTTCAAGCCGCAAGCCAGTGGCCCTGCGCTGATTCCAGCTTTACAATCCGCCTAAATTTTCAGCCGCTGCGCCAAAGCGTACGCGCAATCGGTTAGGCGCTTGCCTCATTCGCGCGGGGTCACAAGGGTATTTTGTGAAAAATTAAACATTAAAAACAGATATCTACACAAAAACCGCAAGCCACCGTCCTGCAAGCCGACCCCATTATAAACCTGAATTTCTTATCGCTAACGCGTTGCATCTCTTGCTGAAAAAACAGAATTCAGCTTAGGTGTTGCTGATCGAAGCGCTATTTTCCGGCATTGCTTGAAACAGCTTCGCTTGAAATCGAGAACCAAAACCCGACCCATGGGGCTAGCACTGATGCAGCAGCCAGACTGCAAAGCCAAAGGACGAACTATGACAGCTGCCCCTTCGTCTGCCATTCCGCCCCATTCCGATCACCTGCGCCTGTCCTTAAACGGCATCACCAAGCGCTTTCCAGGGGTTCTGGCAAACGATCAAGTCAGCTTTTCGGTGCGTCCGGGCGAGATCCATGCGCTTTTGGGAGAAAATGGCGCAGGCAAATCGACGCTGGTCAAGATGATCTACGGCATCCAGCAGCCCGACGCGGGCGAGATCTGCTGGAACGGCGCGCCGCTGGTCATTGCCAACCCCAAAGCCGCGCGCAAGCTGGGCATCGGCATGGTGTTCCAACATTTCTCGCTGTTCGAGGCGATGACGGTGCTGGAAAACATCGCGCTTGGCATGGATGCCTCGATCCCTGCGCGCGATCTTGAGGCGAAAATTCTGGCGGTGATGGCGCAATACGGGCTGAAACTGGAACCACATCGCATCGTCTCGACGCTATCGGTGGGCGAGCGTCAGCGCATCGAGATTGTGCGGGCATTGCTGCTGAACCCCAATCTGTTGATCATGGACGAGCCGACCTCGGTGCTGACCCCGCAAGAGGTGGATCAGCTGTTTGTGGTGCTGCGCCAATTGGCCTCGGAAGGCTGTTCGATCCTTTATATCAGCCACAAGCTGCATGAGATCAAAGCGCTTTGCGACACTGCCACCATTCTGCGCGGCGGCAAATTGGTCGCCACCTGCAACCCTGCGGTGGAAACCTCGCGCTCGATGGCCGAGATGATGATCGGTGGCAGCCTAAAAGACATCCAGCGCGGCGCGGGGCGGCAGATGGGAGCTGCGAAATTCGTGGTGCAGGATCTTTGCCTGCCCAAAGACGGGCCCTTTGGCACCGTGCTGAAAAACATCAGCTTTTCAGTGCGCGCGGGTGAGATTTTCGGCATTGCCGGCGTGGCAGGCAATGGCCAAAACCCGCTTTTGCTGGCGCTTTCGGGCGAGGCGGTAACGTCAGCCCCTGCGATCACGCTGGACGGTGTGCACATCGGCGCAACCTCGGCCAAGACCCGGCGGTTGTCGGGGCTGGCCTCGGTACCAGAAGAGCGCAACGGCCATGCCGCCGTGCCCGAGTTTACGCTTTCGGAAAACACTTTGCTGACTGCGCGCGACCGTTTGGGCATGGTCTCGAACGGCATGATCAACGCCCAAGCCGCAAAAACCTATGCGGGCGAGGTGATCAGCGCCTTTGCGGTCAAGGCCACCGGCCCCGCAGCCTTTGCGGAATCGCTTTCGGGCGGCAATCTGCAAAAGTTCATCATGGGGCGCGAGATTTTGCAAAAACCCGCGGTTCTGGTGGTCAGCCAGCCGACTTGGGGCGTCGACGCCGGGGCGGCAAGCGCCATCCATCAGGCCTTGGTCGATCTGGCGGCCACGGGATCGGCCATCGTGGTGATCTCGCAGGATCTGGACGAGCTGTTGTCGCTTTGCGATACGCTGGCGGTGATCAACGAAGGCAGGCTTTCCGCACCGATGCCGGTGGCGGGGGCAAATATCGAAGAAATCGGCCTGTTGATGGGCGGTGTCCACGGCGACGCGCCCCCAAGCGCGCTGCCACAGGAGAGTGCCCATGCGCATTAAGCTTGAACGCCGCCCCACCCCCAGCCGGATGATGCTGATCGTCACGCCGATTGCCTCGGTGCTGGCAACGATGCTGATCGGCATGTTGGTGTTTGATCTGATGGGCATCGACGGCGCACGCGCGGTCAAGGATATTTTCCTGTCGCCGCTGCTGCTAAGTTATAAATGGCAGGATGTGGCGCTGAAAGCCGCTCCGCTGATCATCATCGCGCTGGGTCTTGCGGTCGGCAACCGCGCACAGGTCTGGAATATCGGCGCCGAAGGGCAATATGTGGTCGGCGCCCTTGCAGCCGCAGGCGTTGGCATCGCGGCGGGCACTGCGGGTGGGTTTTTTATCGTTTTGGCGATGGTGCTGACCGGCGTGGTGTTTGGCGCGCTTTACGCGCTGATCCCCGCCATCTTGAAAACCCGCTGGAACGTGAATGAAATCCTCTCAAGCCTGATGCTGACCTATATATCGTTGCAAATCCTAAGCTATTTGGTGGGCGGGCCGTGGAAAGACCCCAATGGGCGCAACTTTCCGGCCACGGCCCCGCTGACCGACAGCCAAAGCCTGCCGCTGCTGTTTACCGGCAGCACCGTGCATCTGGGCGTGGTGATTGCGCTGATCATGCCCTTTGTGTTTTGGCTGATGATGTCGCGGTCGGTCTTTGGCTATCAGGTGCGGGTGGTCGGATCAGCGCCGCAAGCCGCGCGCCATGGCGGCTTTGACGCCAAGCAAACCATCTGGATCGCGATGCTGATCGGCGGCGGCATGGCGGGTCTGGCAGGCGCGCTGGAATTCACCGGCGCCTCGCATGCCATCAACCTTGGGTTCCCCTCGGGCTATGGTTTTACCGCGATTATCGTGGCCTTTCTGGGCCGGTTGAACCCGATCGGCTGTCTGATTGCGGGCATCGTTTTGGCGGTGACCTATGTTGGCGGCCAAGTGGCGCAAACCACCGTGCATATTCCCAACGCCACGGCAGGCATTTTTCAGGCGATGATGCTGTTCTTCATCCTTGGCAGCGAGATTCTGGTGCGCTACCGCCCCCGGATTGTCACCACCGCCAAGCCCGCTGTGGCAGGAGAGTAAAATGACCCCTGAATTCATTGTTCTGGTCATCACCGGCATCGTAGGGCTGACAACGCCTATTCTTTTGGCAGGTCTGGGCGAGTTGGTGGTCGAGAAATCCGGCGTGCTGAACCTTGGCGTTGAGGGCATGATGCTGATGGGCGCACTTGCGGGCTTTGGCGTCACCGTGATGACCTTCAACCCTTGGCTTGGCCTGATCAGCGCCGCGTGCGCGGGCGCGGTTTTGGCGCTGCTGTTTGGGGTGATGGTGTTAAGCCTGAATTCGAACCAAGTCGCCACCGGCCTTGCGCTGACGATCTTTGGCATCGGGGTGTCCTCGCTGATTGGCAGCAAGATGTTTCAAGGCCGCATCACGCCGGTTTTTGGCTCGGTCTTCCCCAACAGCCTTGCTAAAGATCCGATTTTGCAGGTGTTTTTCGGATATTCACCGATTGTCTACTTTGCCCTGATCATGGTGCCGCTGGTGGCGTGGTTTTTGAAATCCACCCGCGCCGGGCTGATCCTGCGCGCGGTGGGGGAAAACGACCACTCCGCCCATTCCATCGGCTATTCGGTGATCGGTGTGCGCTACGCCGCCATCGCCTTTGGCGGCGCAATGGCGGGGATTGGCGGGGCCTATTTCACCATGGTGATCACCCCGATGTGGAGCAACGAGTTGACCGCAGGCCGTGGCTGGCTTGCACTGTCCTTGGTGGTCTTTGCCGGCTGGCGCACATGGCGGCTTTTAGCGGGTGCCTTCTTTTTCGGCATTCTGATGTCTTTAGAGCTTTATGCCAAAGGTGCCGGTTTTTCTTTCGTTCCGTCGCAATTTTGGGCAGCTATGCCTTTTCTTATGACCGTGGTTGCGCTTACGTTCATCTCGTCTCGGGGGAACGTTGGCGCCTCTGCGCCTGCTTGCCTTGGCAAGCCCTTTCTGCCGTAACAAAAAACCTCAACAGGAGACTTCGATGACTACGATTTCCCGTCGCACACTGATGAAAGGCGTTGGCGCTGCTGCCACCCTTTCAATGATCGGCACCGCCGCGCAGGCCGAAGACAAGGTGAAGGTTGGCTTCATCTTCCTTGGCCCGATTGGTGACTATGGCTGGACCTGGGCGCATAACAAAGGCCGCGAAGCGATTGAATCTGCGCTTGGCGACAAGGTTGAAACCGTCTACGTCGAAAACGTTGCAGAAGACGCCTCTGCGGTTCCGGTGCTGCGCGATCTGGCGCAACAGGGCTGCAAGCTGATCTTCACGACCTCTTACGGCTATATGGATCAGACCCTGCAAGTCGCAGGCGAATTCCCCGATGTGAAGTTCGAACATTGCACCGGCTTTAAGCGCGCAGACAACGTTTCGACCTATAACTCGAAATTCCATGAAGGCCGCGCCGTTCTGGGCACCATTGCTGGCAAAATGTCGGCTTCGGGCACCTTGGGCTATCTTGGTTCGTATAAAGTGCCAGAAGTGGTCTTGGGCGTGAACGCCTTTTGTCTGTCGGCACAAAAGCAAAACCCAGCCGCGACCGTGAAACTGGTGCTGATCGACAGCTGGTTTGACCCACCGAAAGAGGCTGCTGCCACCGAGACCCTGATCAACTTGGGCTGTGACATCGTCACCACCCACACTGACAGCCCCGGCCCGCTGCAAATCCTTGAGCAAAAGGGCCTGCATGGCTTTGGCCAAGGCGCTGACATGTCGGCTTTCGCGCCAAACGCGCATCTGACCGCGATCGAAGACATCTGGGGCCCACATTATGTCGCTCGCACCCAAGCTGTGCTGGACGGCACTTGGGAGTCGATCGACATGTGGGAAGGCATGAAAGAAGGCGGCGTTGTGATTGCCCCCTATAACCCGATCATCCCAGCAGATGTTGTGGCTTTGGCAGACGGCATTCAGGCTGGCTACAAAGACGGCACCTATGACATCTTTACCGGCCCGATCTTTGACCAAGACGGCGTCGAGCGGGTGAAGGAAGGCGAGATCATGACGCTTGAGCAATTGGCAACCATTGATTGGTTCGTCAAAGGCGTCGAATCCGCCGCGTAATCGCGCACACTTTCGGCAAAAAGGCCCGCTATCTGCGGGCCTTTTTTATGCGCTACCGCCGGTAAGGCGCGACCATCTCGGCATAAAGCTTTTCAGCCCTGCGCTGCCTGCGCGCGATCTTGTCGGTTTGCAGCATCAGATCCATCTGGGCGCGCACCGCTGCACCATAGCGCAAAATGCTGTCGTCGCGGGCCTCGGGCTGGTTGCGGCTTTGCCAATACGCATCGGTGTGGCGGGCATTTGCCTCGGTGGTTTGCGCCACAGCCCCACGCCCGCGCAAGCGCCGCTGCATAAAACTGTCCCAAGTCTTTAGCCCGTAATGATTATACTGCGCCAAACGGTGAGAGACCGCATGGATCTTGCCATTGCGCAACTGCTTCCACAGCGGCAGCTCTGGGTCGGTCTGGGTCTGGGTGCCATCCCCCCACAACACCCCAAGTGGCGCCTTTTCGCGCAGGTTCACCAGCGAGTGGTTATGAATTTCGCGAAACCGCGCCGGTGCCCGTGTGAGGGTTTTCAGCGCGATATTGGCCTCGTGCTTGATCGGCAGGCGCATCTGAAACCTTGGGCAAATCGGGCCTTTGCGCCAGTTCACCTCGGGCTCGGCTGCGAAAAACATGCCGTTCAGCGCGATAACATCGACCTCGGGCTCTGCACGCGCGGTCAGATCGCTGACTTGCCCCGCCCCCAGATGCACGTTCAGAAACTCATCCGCATCCAGCATCATCAGCCAATCTGCGCTGTCGACATCATGGCGCTTGCGGATCTTGGCATAGCCCGCGTGCTGCGGGATCTCGCCCGGTTTCACCTCATTGGGCACATGCGCGATAAATCCCGCATCGGCCAAGCCCGCAAGCAGGCGGTCGGTGCCATCGCTGCAATCATTTGACGCCACGATGATCTGATCAAACCCCAGCACCAGATGATGCGCCACCCATTCCAAAACGAAGGGGCCTTCGTTTTTCATGTTGGAAATCAACACATGGCGGGCGGGGAATGCGGTCACAGGCGGGCCTTTACTCTTGACCCTGCCATTGAAAACCAAGCCCGCGCAAAGTCAACAGCAGCCCGCGTGACAATGTCGCCCCGCCTTGCCATGATGCGCCAAAACCACGCGAGGCCCGCCATGATCCACCGTCTTGCCCTGCTGCAATGCCTCTCGCCCGCAGGCGAGGCTGAGGCCGCTTTTGCACTGCTTGCCCCTGCGCTCAACGCCGCTTCTGCCGCAGGCGCGCAGATGTTGGTTGCCCCCGAAGCCCTACTTCCGGGCTATAACAGCCCAAGGATTGCAGAGCTTGCGCAAGCCCAAGGCGGCGCGTGGCAGCAGCGGCTGGCGCAGATTTGCCGCAAGGCAGGCTGCGGCCTGACGCTTGGCTACGGCGAGCGCGCGGGCGATGATGTCTATAACGCAGCGCTTTGCCTTGATGCGCAGGGGCAGGTTTTGGCCAACTACCGCAAAATTCAGCTTTATGGCGCGCGCGAGGCCGGGCTTTACCGCGCCGGTGACAGCTATTGCGTCTTTGACTTTATGGGCGAGAAAGCCGCGCTGCTGATCTGCTATGACGTTGAATTTGCACCCCATATCGCAGCACTTGCGGCGCGCGGCGTCAGCACGATCTTTGTGCCGACCGCCAATATGCTGCCCTTTACCCATGTTGCTGCGGCCACCGTGCCCGCCATGGCCGCAAATCACGGCGTGACGATTGTTTACGCCAATTTCTGCGGCAGCGAAGGCGATCTGACCTATGCCGGCGGCTCGGTGATCGCGGGGCCTCATGGCGAGGTTTTGGCGCAAGCAGGGCAAACCGCCAGCCTGCTGATCGCCGATATCCCGCCGCGCGACCCGGCACGGCTGACCAGCCAAAGCCGTGATTACCGCCCGATCAGCGGCTAAAGCCGGGCTTGCGGCTCCAGGCCAGCGCATCGCCGATCATCAAGGGCAGGGTCGAGCGTTCGGGCCGCCAGCCCAGTTCTTCGCGCGCGCGCGCCGACCCCGAGACCAGCGCCGCCGCATCCCCCGCCCGCCGCGCGCCAAGCGTCATCGGCACCTCGCGGTTGGTCACAGCGCGGCTGGCATCCACGACTTGGCGCACCGAAAACCCGTGCCCGGTGCCAAGGTTAAAGGCGCGATTGCCCCGCCCCGCCAGCAACCATTGCAATCCTTTGACATGGGCGTCAGCCAGGTCGCTGACATGCACATAATCGCGCACGCAGGTGCCATCTGGCGTTGGATAATCCTGCCCAAAGATCGTCAGCGCCGGTCTGCGCCCGTCAATCGCATCCAGCATCAGCGGAATAAGATGGGTTTCGGGGCGGTGCTGTTCGCCCACCTCGGCTTCGGGGTCGGCACCTGCGACGTTGAAATAGCGAAAGATCACATGGTTCAACCCATGCGCTGGCCCGAAATTCTTTACAATCTCTTCAATCGCCTTTTTCGACGCCCCATAGGCGTTGATCGGATATTGCGGGGTATCCTCGTTCAACAGCACGCCGTCCTGATCGCCGTAGGTGGCGCAAGTGCTTGAAAACACAAAGTTCAAACAGCCGGCACGCACCGCTGCCTCAACCAAGTTCAGCGAGCCGTTGACGTTCACCCGCCAGTAGCGGCCCGGATCGCTCATCGATTCGCCCACCAGTGACAGCGCTGCAAAATGCAGCACCGCGATGGGTTTGTATTGCGCAAAGGCCGCGTCCAGTGCGGCTGGATCCATCAGATCGCCCTGAAACAGCGGGCCAAATTTCACCGCCTCGGCCCAGCCGGTGCTAAGGTTGTCAAAGGCCACCGGCGTGAACCCTGCCCGCGCCAAGGCCTTACAGGCATGCGCGCCAATATAGCCCGCCCCGCCTGTCACCAAAACATGCTGCGTCATCGCCACTCCTTCAGGCCGCAGACTGCTTAGCGACCAACGGCAGTATAAATTTCAAAGCCCGCGGCTTTGGCCTCGTCTTCGGAATAGATATTGCGCAGATCGGCCATGCGCGGCAGCTGCATCTTCTTGGCCAATTTCTCCAGATCCATTGCGCGGAACTCGTTCCACTCGGTCAAAAGAACAACCAAATCAGCACCTTGCGCCGCCTGATAGGGGGTTTCGACCCATTTCACCCCCGGCAAAAGCGCCTCACCCTCGCGCTGGCCTTGCGGGTCGCAGACGCGCAGTTTGGCCCCGCCCCCGACCAGCGCGGGCACGATTGTCAGCGATGGCGCGTCGCGCATATCGTCGGTATTGGGTTTGAACGTAACCCCCAGCACAGCGATGGTCTTGCCGTTAAACGATCCGTCACACAGATCTTCCAGCTTGGCGATCATCCGCCGCTTGATCTCTTCGTTGACCTTGATCACGGTTTCGGTGATCTGCATCGGCACCGCATATTCTTGCCCTATCCGCGCCAAAGCCTTGGTATCCTTGGGAAAACAGCTGCCGCCATAGCCCGGGCCCGCGTGCAAAAACTTATTGCCGATGCGGCCGTCCATCCCCATGCCCTTGGAGACATCCTTGATATCGGCACCAACCTTTTCGCATAGCGCCGCGATCTCGTTGATAAAGGTGATCTTGGTCGCCAAAAACGCATTGGCGGCGTATTTGATCATCTCGGCGCTTTCAAGGCCGGTGTAAACCACTGGAAACTCGCGCAAAAACAGTGGGCGATAGACATCGGCCATCACCTTGCGGGCCTTTTCGGTCTCGACCCCGACAACAACGCGGTCAGGCCGCATAAAATCGTCGATAGCAGCGCCTTCGCGCAGAAATTCTGGGTTCGAGGCCACATCGAAATCGGCCGCCGGATTGGCCGCGCGCGCGGCCTCGGCCACCTTGCGGTTGGTGCCCACAGGCACGGTTGATTTGGTGACGATCACCGCATAGCCGGTCAGCGCACGGCCTATTTCTTCAGCCGCAGCCATGACATAGGTCAGATCGGCATGGCCATCGCCGCGCCGTGTCGGCGTGCCCACCGCGATGAAGACCGCATCCGCACCTGCCACGGCCTCGGCCAAATCAAGGGTGAAAGACAACCGGCCTGCGGCGACGTTCTTGGCCATCAGCACATCCAGCCCGGGCTCGAAAATCGGCACCTCGCCTGCCTTCAGCCGATCAATCTTGCGCGGATCTTTATCGACGCAGATCACCTCATGCCCGAAATCCGAAAAACACACGCCCGAGACCAAGCCCACATAGCCTGTTCCAATCATCGCAATTTTCATGAAGCAACACCTAAATCTGTTTGTACCTGTCTAGAAACTCTGGGCTAGGCTGTCAAACCCCATGCCCCGCGCGGCCGGCGCGCGCAGCCTCCGTTGCATCGCGCCATGACACCCAAGAAATCGCCGCGATAATCATCGCGCCGCCCAGCAGCACAAATCCGTCCACCGCCTCGTGAAACACCAAAGCGCCCAGAAGGCTGGCCCAGACCAGCTGCAAAAACGTCACCGGCTGCGTCACCGCAATTGGGGCCGCCTTGAACGCCCGCGTCATGCAGTAATGCCCCGAGGTGGCCCCAAGCGCCACCAGTGCCAGCCAACCCAGCTGCGCCCCCGTCACCGGCACCCAAACCCACCACGCCAAGGGCGCAAGCCCCGCCGTCACCGTCAGCGACAAAACCGCCACCACCTGCGAGGCCGAGACCAAGCCGCTAAGGCGTTTGGCAAAAAGATAGCTGCCACAAAAGCAGATCGAGGCCGCGATTTGCGAGAAATGCCCCAGCGTCAGCACCTGCACCCCCGGCCGCAGCACCACCAGCGCTCCCAGAAGCGCCACGCCCACCGCCAGCAGTTTGCGCAAAGGCAGCGCCTCGCCGAAAAACGCGGCACTGGCCAAGATCATCAGCACCGGATTGAGATAACCAATCGCGGTGACCTGCGCGACGGGGATGCGCACCATGGCATAAAACCAAAACAACACTGCCGCCGAATGCATCAGCCCGCGCCAACCAAACAGCCGCAAGGCCTGCGCCGGCAGCTTTGTGCGAAACAGCTTTGGCAGCACCGGCAGCAGGAACATAACCCCAAAGGCAAAACGCAAAAACGCCGATTGCGCCACTGGCAGATCGGTGCCCAAATAACGCACCACGCCATTGACGGTTACAAAAGACAGGCCCGAAAGGACCATCCAGAAAATGCCCTCACGCGGGCGGCCAAGGTCGGTAAAGCGTTCCATCGCCGCACCAAACGCCGCTTATCCGCCAAAGGCAAGCCCCACTGCAATGGCCCACATCGTGGCCCCGACGATCAGCTCTAACACCACCCAAGCGCGCGGGTTTTCAAACACGGGTGCCAGCAGCCGCGCGCCAAAACCAAGCGACAGAAAAAACACAAAACTGCCCAGCGCCGCGCCCAAACCAAAGCTCAGCCGGTGCGGATCATATTGCGCCGCAATCGAGCCCAGCAGCACGACCGTATCAAGATAAACATGCGGATTGGCCCAAGTCAGCACCAGCACCGTCATCAAAACCGCGCGCAGGCTGGCAGCCTCGCCGCCCTGCGGACGCAGCGCCTCGCCACCGGCAAAGGCCGCGCGAAACCGCATCGCGCCATAGGCCAGCAAAAACGCCACGCCGCCCCAGCGCATCGCCTCGCCCAGCCAAGGCAGCGCCGTCGAGGCCGCGCCAAAACCCGCCACCCCTGCCGCAATCAAGATTGCATCCGATCCAGCGCAGGCCAGCACCACCGCCAGCACATGCTCGCGCCGGATGCCTTGGCGCAGCACAAAAGCATTCTGCGCCCCAATCGCCAAGATCAGGCTGAGCGAGACCAAAAATCCGTGCAGTGCAGCATCAAACATCGCAGTCCCCCCAATATCCCTCAGACATGACAAAGGCGGGGCAGCCCCCGCCTGCGTCGTCAGATCCCCTAGCCCGATTATTCGAGCTGGGCGGCGACCTCTTCGCTCATGTCAAAGTTATGGGTGACGGCTTGCACGTCGTCATCTTCTTCCAACATGTCGATCAGCTTCATCAGCTTTTGCGCGGTTTCCAGATCAACCTCGGTCAGAACCTGCGGCTTCCAGATCAGCTTGGATTCGGTCGACTCGCCCAGCGCTTTTTCCAAAGCGTCCGAGACATCGTTCAACGCATCCATCGCGCAATAGATCCAATGGCCCTCGTCATCGGATTCGACATCATCGGCCCCCGCATCCAGCGCTGCCATCATCACATCATCGGCAGAGCCTGCCGAGGCGGGATAGGTGATCTCGCCCACACGGTCAAAGCCGTGGCTGACCGAGCCGGTCTGCCCAAGATTGCCGCCAGATTTGGTGAAATAGCTGCGCACGTTCGAGGCAGTGCGGTTCAGGTTGTCGGTCATCGCCTCGACGATAATCGCGATGCCATTGGCGCCGTAGCCTTCATAGCGGATCTCGGTGTAATCCGCGCCATCGCCCAGTTGCGATTTCTTGATCGCGCGATCAATCACATCTTTCGGCATCGACACGGCTTTCGCCGCCTTCACCGCAAGACGCAAACGCGGGTTCATATCTACGTCGGGCATGCCCATTTTCGCAGCGACGGTGATTTCCTTCGCCAGCTTTGAAAACATCTTTGACCGTAGTTTATCCTGCTTGCCCTTACGGTGCTGGATATTCGCCCATTTTGAATGGCCTGCCATGACCTTAAACTCCGCGCTTTTCGGTGATGGGTTGCCTTACACCACCAAAGGGGCGTCCTGCAACCCCGCGCGCTATTTCATATCGACAGGTGGTGGCGAGACAAAGCGGTAGCTTTGGCCGGCAGGGCTGGTCAGCACCACTTCGGCCATCGGCGCCAGCAGCCCTTCGGCCCCCAAGGCGGTTGTCAGATCGGTGAAAAGCTGGCGCAGCAGATTGGGCTTGGCGACTTCACTGACGCTGTAGCCAAAGCCACAGACCTGCCCCTGGGGCGCTGTGCGCCAATCAGCGCGGCAGATCTCGCCGGTGTTCAGGGTGAAGGACAGGGTCTGATCCGACAAACGCGCCTCTTGTGGCGTCGGCACTGTCAAAGCAGCGCAGCCCGCAAGCGCGAGGCAAATCAGGGTAAGGCGGGCGAAGGCGGGGGTTTTCATGCTACAGACCATAAATCAAAGGCACGACCAATGTAACGACAATTGCAGAGATCACATTCAAAGGCACGCCAAATCGGATGAAATCCATAAACTTATATCCCCCCGGCCCGTAAACCAGCGTGTTGGTCTGATAGCCAATCGGCGTGGCAAAGGAGGCCGAGGCCCCGATCATCACCACCACCACCAAGGGCCGCGGATCGACCCCGATGCCAAGCGCCAGCTGAATGACAATCGGCGTCACAATCACCGCCACCGCATTGTTCGAGACAATCTCGGTCAGAAAAGACGTCAAGACATAGACCGCAAACACCAGCACATAGGGCGATGCGCCACTGAGCACCGGGCTTACAACATTGACCACCAACTGCACCGCGCCAGAATGCTCAAGCCCAGCCCCGACCCCCAGCATGCCAAACAGCAGGGCCATAAGACGCCCGTCAATCGCCGCCATCGCCTCGTCTGCGTCAATCGCGCGGGTCACCAGCACTATCGCCACCCCCACAATCGCCAGAAACTGAATGGGGGCGATGTTCAAGGTCGCCAGCACCACGACCGCGATCAAAATCGCCACCACCAAAGGCGCATGGCCGCGCCGGAATGGGCGTTCAGAGGGCTGCGAGACATCGACCATGTCCATATCGGTCGCCAAGCGCTGAATATCGGCCATCGCCCCTTCCAGCAGCAGGGTATCGCCGACTTCGACCACCAGATCGTCCAACTGCCGACCGATGTTCTGATTGCGCCGATGGGCGGCCAGCGGATAGACGCCATAGCGCCTGCGCAGCCGCATCTGCCCCAAGCTGCGCCCGACCATGCGACAGCCCGGCGTGATCAGCACCTCGACCGTCGAGGTTTGCACCGTGGCCAAGGCATCGGCCTGCCGCAGTTCTTTATTGCCCTTTAGCCCCAACAGCTCGGCCATCGGGCTGCGCAGAACCACGCGGTCGCCCGCCTCGAGCAGCACCTGATCCAAACTGCGCCGCAACGACAAATCGCCGCGCAGCACATCGATCACCCGCGCGCCGCCGCGCGAAAACAGATCAATCTCGGCCGGCGCCTTGCCGATAAACCCCGAATCATCCGGGATCGCCACTTCGGTGAAAAACTTCATGCCCTTGCGATCCGACAGCAATGCCGCCATCGAATCGCGCTCGGGCAGCAGCCGCTTGGCAAACAGCCCCAGATAAATCAGCCCCGCCAGCGCCACACAAAGCCCAACGCCCGCAATCTCGAAAATCCCAAAAGCCGCCAGGCCCTTGGATTGCGCCACCCCATCCACCACCAGATTGGTCGAGGTGCCAATCAACGTCACCGTGCCGCCTAGAATTGTCATATAACTCAGCGGGATCAGCAGCTTGGAGGGCGAGACATGCAACTGCTTGGCCAGCTTCATAAAGATCGGCATCATCACAACCACCAAGGGTGTGTTGTTGACAAAGGCCGAAACCAGCGTCACCCCCAGCCCCAAAAGCACCAGAGTCCGCACCGGCTTTGCCTCGACATTGCGCGACGCCATTTGGCTGGCCCATTCCAGCGCGCCAGTGCGCACCAAGGCCCCCACGATCACAAACATCGCCGCAATCGTCCAAGGCGCGTTGTTCGACAACACCCCCGCCACATCCTGCATCGGCAAAATGCCCAGCAAAAGCATCAGCGCTGCACCCGAAATGGCTGTGACTTCAACAGGATAGGTTTCGCGCACGAAAAGCGTCAGCATCCCGCCAAGGATCATCAGCGCCAAGACCGCTTGCGTCGATTGCGCCAGTTCAAAGCCAAGCATCTTCGCCTCCAAAGCCCATCGGCGCAAAGTAACAATCAAAATTCAATCGGGCAACTTTAATCTCGACAAAAATGGCCGAGATTTACGGAGCCGCCTGTTCCAACCGCCCGCCCTCGCGGATCATCCGCACCTTCAGCGCTTTGCCGGTGCGATCGTCGGTTTCCACAAACACCCCCGACAGCGTCGCAGGGCCTTCGGCAGGCATAAACCGCCCCGAAGACATGCCGGTGATAAACCGCCGCAGCGGCTCTAGTTTATCCATGCCAATCACAGAATTATAATCGCCGCACATGCCAGCATCGGTCAAATAGGCCGTGCCCTGTGGCAAAATCTGCGCGTCCCCAGTCGGCACATGGGTATGGGTGCCCACCACCAAAGACGCCTGCCCGTCGCACCAATGCCCCAGCGCCATCTTTTCGCTGGTGGCTTCGGCATGCACCTCGACAAGTGCTGCTTGAACAGCGCCCCCCAAGCGGTGGGTTTTCAAAATCGTCTCGACGGCGGAAAACGGGTCGTCAAACGGGCGCTTCATGAACACCTGCCCCAGCACTTGGGTGACCAAAATCTTGCGGCCCTGCGTGGCATCAAAAATCTTGACCCCGCGCCCCGGCGCCACTTTCGAGAAATTGATCGGCCGCAAAATCCGCGGCTCTTGCTCGATGAATTGCAGCATGTCTTTTTGGTCAAACGAATGGTCGCCCAGCGTGACGCAATCGGCCCCAGCCTGCAAAATCACCTTTGCATGTTCCGCCGTAAGCCCCGCGCCTTGCGAGGCATTCTCGCCATTGACCACGACAAAATCGAGGCCCCAAGCCAGGCGCAAATGCGGCAACCGCTCGGCAATCGCCGCGCGTCCAGATCGCCCCACCACATCGCCAAGGAAAAGAATTCTCATGCCTTTGACCTAGGGCCTGCGCCGCCGTCTCGCAAGCCAAAACCAATCCGATTCGCGGCAAAGGCGAAGCGGCGCGGAAAAATCACCCCCTTGGGCGCTGCGAAAGCCCGCAAAAAGTCGATTTCAAACTATTCTCCCAGATTGCGACCAATTTTTCGCCGCAGCCCTTCCCGCAGCCGCCGCAGAGCCCTAGCTTGCAGCCATGCAGCTGCCCCCCGCGCTTTCAGACTGGTTCACCGCCCAAGGCTGGTCGCTGCACCCGCATCAAATCGACATGCTTGCGCGGGCGGATCACAGCGCGACCCTGCTGATTGCGCCGACGGGGGGCGGTAAAACTTTGGCGGGGTTTCTGCCCTCGCTTGCCGAAATAACGGCGCAGACCAAGGGTTTGCACACGCTCTACCTCTCACCGCTCAAAGCTTTGGCCGCCGATATTCGCCGCAACCTGCGCCGTCCGGTCGAAGGCGCGGGCCTGCCCATTCGCATCGAAGATCGCACCGGCGACACCAGCTATACCCAGCGCCGCCGCCAACGCGCCGATCCGCCGCATATTCTGCTGACCACCCCCGAAAGCCTTGCCCTGCTGCTGAGTTACGAAGACGCGCCGCAGATCTTTGCCGGTCTGCAACGGGTGATTATTGATGAAATTCATGCGCTTGCCGAAAGCAAACGCGGCGATCAGCTGATGCTGCAACTGGCGCGGCTGCAAAGCTTTGCACCGCATTTGCGCCGCGTTGGGCTCTCTGCCACTGTCGAAGACCCGCCCGCGCTTGCGCGCTTTTTGGGGCCGCAGACGCAGGTGTTGCAGGCCGATCCGGGGCCTGATCCCGACATTCAGATGCTGCAAACCAAACTGCCGCCGCCTTGGGCTGGTGCTGGCGGGCGCTATGCAATTCCTGATATTTTACAAGAGATTATGGCGCATAAGACCACCTTGGTCTTTCACAACACCCGCGCGCAGGCCGAGATTTTCTTTCACCACCTGTGGTTGGCCAATAGCGATGATCTGCCAATCGCCATTCACCACGGCAGCCTGTCGCGCGAACAGCGCGAGCGGGTCGAACAGGCGATGGCCGATGGCCGTCTGCGCGCCGTGGTCTGCACCGGCAGCCTTGATCTGGGGCTGGATTGGGGCGACGTCGACCTGGTGATCCAAGTCGGAGCGCCCAAGAATATCAAGCGTTTGGTGCAAAGGATTGGCCGCGCCAACCACCGCTATAACGCGCCCTCCAAGGCGGTTTTGGTGCCCGCCAACCGCTTTGAGGTGATCGAGTGTCAAGCCGCCCTTAAGGCCGTGCGCGCGCACCAGCTGGACGGCGCACCGCGCCCGCGCGGCCCGCGCGATGTGCTGTGCCAGCACCTGCTGGCCAGCGCCTGTGCAGCCCCCTTTGACCCCGATGCGCTTTTCGCCGAGGTGGTGACGGCAGGCCCCTACGCCAGCCTGACGCGCGCAGAATTTGACGCCTGTCTGGATTTCGCAGCCACCGGCGGCTATGCGCTGCGCGCCTATGACAAATGGCAAAAGCTGATGATAAGGCAGGATAAATTCTCGCTGCGCGACCCGCGTTCGGCGGCACAAATCCGCCAGAACCTTGGCACCATTATCGACACCGAAACCCTGAAAGTGCGGTTTAAGGGCCGCATGGGCGCACCCTTGGGCGAGATTGAAGAGGCCTTTGCCACCACCCTGACTCGCGGCGATACCTTTTTGATCGGCGGGCAGATCGTGCGCTATGAGGGGCTGAACGAGATGACGGTCGAGGTCAGCCGCCACGCAGGCCGCGACCCAAAGGTGGCGGTGTTTTCGGGCACGAAGTTTGCCACCTCGACCCAGCTTTCCGAAGGCATTTTGCAGCTGCTGCAACAGCCCGATTGGCCCGATCTGCCCGCCCACACCGTGCAATGGCTAACCTTGCAACGCGAGATCTCGGCACTGCCGCAGCCGGGGCGTTTGCTGATCGAAACCTTTGCCTATGAGGGGCGCGAGCATCTGTGCCTTTACGGCTTTGCCGGGCGCAATGCGCAGCAAACGCTGGGGCTTTTGCTGACAAAACGGATGGAGGATCAGGGGCTTAACCCCTTGGGCTTTGTTGCCACCGATTACGCCACGCTGATCTGGGGGCTGACGGCTGTGCCAGATCCCGCAGCCCTGCTTTGCGTGGATACCCTGCGCCATGACCTTGAAACCTGGCTTGCGGGCAATGCGGTGATGAAGCGCGGCTTTCGCAATGTGGCGCTGATCGCGGGGCTGATCGAGCGCAACCACCAAGGCCGGCGCAAATCGGGGCGACAGGCGACGTTTTCCTCGGACATCCTGTATGACACCCTGCGCAAATACGACCCCGACCATCTGCTGTTGCAGCTGACCCGCGAAGAGGCGATGCGCGGGCTGATTGATTTTGGCCGGTTGGAAGAGATGCTCACCCGCATCGGGCCGCGCATTGATCATCTGCGGCTGGACCGCGTCTCACCCTTTGCGGCACCGCTGTTTTTGGAACCGGGCAAGATCCCGATCCATGGCCAAGGCCGCGAAAAGCTGGCAGAAGAGGCGGCGCGACAGCTGATGCGTGACGCAGGCTTGCTGTAATCTGCCGCGGTTTGGAGCCTGAATGTTCGCCTTTCGCCTTGCTGAAACCCCGCTTTACGCCCTGGCCTCGGGCGCGCTTTACTGGCCGGATCAGGCCTTGCTGTGCGTCTCGGATCTGCATTTCGGCAAATCCGAACGGATGGCGCGGCGCGGTGGCGCGCTGTTGCCGCCCTATGAAACCCGCGCGACCTTGCAGCGGCTGGACGACGATCTTGCAGCCACGCGTGCCCAGCAGGTGATCTGTCTGGGCGATAGTTTCGATGATCTGGCCACCGCCGAGGGGCTGGATCTGGACGATCAGCTGTGGCTGACGCGGCTGATGGCGGGGCGCAATTGGATCTGGATCGAGGGCAACCACGACGCAGGCCCGGTCGAGATGGGGGGCAGCCACCGCGCAGACCTTCGCCTAGGGCAATTGCAGTTTCGCCACATTGCGACCGCAGAAACACCCGAGATTTCGGGGCATTACCACCCAAAAGCCCGCCTTGCAGGTCGGTCGCACCGCTGTTTTCTGTTGGACAAACAGCGGCTGATCCTGCCCGCCTATGGCACCTATACCGGCGGATTATGGAGCCATGACAGCGTGCTTTGCGACCTGATGCAGCCCGATGCGCTGGCCTTGGTTTTGGCAAAATCGGTGCTGGCGATGCCGATGCCGCGCCAAGGCAGGCCGTCTTAAATCAGACCGCGCGCCTCAAGTTTATAGCGGTGGTTCTTTGAAACCGGCACCCGTGCGCCATGTCGCAGCTTGAGGTAGAGTTTAACTCCCTCGCGCTCGACTGCCTCAATCGCCTCCCAAGCCACCCAATACGAACGATGCACCTGTAACCCAGCCTGCGGATCGACCTCGGCCATCGCATCGGCAAAGCGCAGCAAAAGGCTGACCGTACCCTTGCCCGTCTGCACATCGACATAATGATCGCGCACTGAAATCGCCAAGACCTCACCGCGCCGCGCAGGCTCAATCCGGTGCAGCAACCGATGCTTGGGCGCCCCCGCTGCCACGGCACGATCAGCGCTTGCGCCCTGCCCTTCTTGCGCCTCAAGCGCCGATTGCGCCAAGAAAATGCCAAGGATCAGCACTGCAAGTTCGAGAGGCGCAAGCTGCACCAGATCAGCCCCGCCCAAAAGCTGCGGCAAAAGTGCCAAGACCAACGGCGGCAACAGCGTGGCCGCGACCAAAGCCGCCCCCAAGCTTGCCAAACGCGGCGCAGCTGGCAAAATCCAATGCGACACCAACAGCCGGATCAGCGTGCCGATCAGCATGACAAGGCCAAGTGTTGGCACAAAAATCAGCGCCCGCCGCGCCAGATCTATGCTGTGATAGCTGCCAAAAGGCCCTGAAATCACAACAAAAAACGTCAGAAAAGTCCAAAATATGATCGAGACTCTGCTGCATAGCGCAACAACAAGCGCCCGCTTGAAACCCATCATGAAACCACCCCAGAGGGGGTATCCCCCCTGTGGCAATCGTAACGATTTCAGCGCACTTGAACAATCACCTAAAATATCCTTTAGGTGATTTTATATACGCTTAGGGATATATTAGGCCGTTAAACCCTCTGGCTCGGGCAAGCCATTGGCGCGGCAGCAGGCGGTCAAGGTATTGGCCAAAAGGCAGGCAATCGTCATCGGCCCCACGCCACCGGGCACCGGCGTGATCGCACCCGCAACGGCTGCGGCAGAAGCGTAATCGACATCGCCAACCAATTTGGTGCGGCCATCACGCTCGATCCGGTTGATGCCAACGTCGATCACCGTGGCACCTGGCTTGACGAAATCGCCAGTGATCATCTCGGGGCGGCCAACGGCGGCTACCAGAATATCGGCGCCGCGACAGACAGCCGCCAGATCCTTGGTGCGGCTATGCGCGATTGTCACCGTGCAGCTGTCGCCCAGCAAAAGCTGCGCCATCGGCTTGCCAACAATATTGCTGCGCCCAACCACGACTGCGTTCAGCCCCGCCAAGCTGCCGTGGTGGTCGCGCAGCATCATCAGGCAGCCCAACGGCGTGCAAGGCACCATCGACTTTTGCCCGGTGCCCAGCAAGCCAACGTTCGAGATGTGGAAGCCATCGACATCCTTCGCCGGATCAATCGAGTTGATGATCAACTCGGAATTCAAATGCGCGGGCAACGGCAGTTGCACCAAAATGCCATGCACCGCAGGATCGGCGTTCAGGGATTGCACCAGCGCCAGCAAATCGGCCTCCGAAGTGTCAATCGCCAGACGATGTTCAAACGAGGCCATGCCGACCTCTAGGGTCGAGGCATGTTTGTTGCGCACATAGACTTGGCTTGCCGGGTCTTCGCCCACCAGAACCACCGCCAGACCGGGCTGAATCCCGTGCTCTTCACGCAGCTTTGCGACCTGCACCTGCACTTGGGCGCGGACATTGGCGGCGAACAGCTTGCCGTCGATTACTTTAGCGGTCATTTGGCAGTTCCTTTGACAGATGGGCTTCTTCGCGCGCAATCGACCAGTCGATCAACTCGCGCCACAGTCTTTCGTAAAGTTCGGGCGGCAGGTTCAGCCGCTCGGCATGGTCGCGAACATTGGCAACAACCTCTTCCACACGCGCGGTAATCCGGGCAGGCAGGGCTGCCACCTGTTTGATCTGCGCCGCCCGATCAATATAGCCCACGCGCTCGGCAAAAAGCGCCATCAGCGCGTGGTCAAGCCGATCAATCTCGGCCCGAATATCTTTCATGTCAGCGCAGTCAGCCGGACGTTTCATAGCTTACCCTTGGTCTGAGGTGGCGCAGCTATACCCACGCCACCCCCAGAGAACAACGCAAGTTTAGAAAAGACCTTCGACATTTCCATCCGCGTTCAGCCGGATCACCTCGGCCGAAGGCACTTTTGGCAGGCCGGGCATGGTCATGATCTCGCCGCAAATGGCCACCACAAACCCCGCCCCCGCCGACAGACGCACTTCGCGCACCGGCACCGAATGGCCCGTCGGCGCGCCGCGCACGGTGGGATCGGTGGTAAAGCTGTATTGGGTTTTGGCGACGCAGATCGGCAGATGGCCATAGCCTGCGGCCTCCCAGACCTTCAGCTGATCGCGGATAGATTTGTCGGCGATCACCTCATCGGCGTGATAGATCCGCTTGGCGATGGTTTCCAGCTTTTGGAACAAAGGCATCTCGTCGGGATAAATCGGCGCAAAATTGGCGCTGCCGGATTCGGCCATCTCGACCACCTTATGCGCCAGATCTTCGATCCCAGCCGAGCCCATGGCCCAATGCTTGCACAAAATCGCCTCGGCACCTTGGCTGGCGACATAGGCCTTCACGGCAGCAATCTCGGCATCGGTGTCGCTGTAGAAATGGTTGATCGCCACGACCACCGGCACGCCAAAGCTTTTGACATTGCCAATATGGCGGCCAAGGTTTGGACAGCCCAGCTCGACGGCGGCGACATTTTCCGCCCCCAGATCTGCTTTGGCAACACCGCCGTTCATCTTCATCGCCCGCACCGTGGCCACGATCACCGCCGCCGAAGGCTTCAGCCCGGCCTTGCGGCATTTGATGTCAAAGAACTTCTCGGCGCCCAGATCGGCACCAAAGCCCGCCTCTGTCACCACATAATCGCCCAGCTTCAGCGCGGTTTTGGTGGCGATGACGCTGTTGCAGCCATGCGCGATATTGGCAAAGGGGCCGCCATGCACAAAGGCGGGGTTGTTTTCCAGAGTCTGCACCAAATTCGGTTGCATCGCATCTTTCAGCAGCACCGTCATTGCGCCATCGGCCTTGATGTCGCGGGCATAGATCGGGGTTTTCGCACGGGTATAGGCGACAACAATATCGCCCAAACGCTTTTGCAGATCTTCCAGATCGTTGGACAGACACAAGATCGCCATGACTTCCGAGGCCACCGTGATGTCAAATCCGGTCTGGCGCGGAAAGCCGTTCGACACGCCGCCAAGATTAACCACAATATCGCGCAGCGCGCGGTCGTTCATATCCATCACCCGACGCCAAACCACACGGCGCGCGTCGATTTCCAGCTCGTTGCCCCAATAGATATGGTTGTCGATCATCGCCGACAACAGATTATGCGCCGAGGTGATGGCATGGAAATCGCCGGTGAAATGCAGGTTCATCTCTTCCATCGGCACAACTTGCGCCATGCCGCCGCCCGCAGCCCCGCCCTTCATGCCAAAGTTTGGCCCCAAAGAGGCCTCGCGGATACAGATCACCGCCTTTTTGCCGATCCGGTTCAACCCGTCGCCCAAGCCCACGGTGGTTGTGGTCTTGCCCTCGCCCGCGGGGGTTGGATTGATCGCGGTCACAAGGATCAGCTTGCCGTCCTTTTGACCCGCCAGCGATTTGATAAACTCTTGGCTGACCTTGGCCTTGTCATGGCCATAGGGCAGCAGATGTTCGGAGGGGATGCCAAGCTTGGCCCCAATCTCCATGATCGGTTTTTTCTTCGCTTCGCGCGCGATTTCGATATCGGTCTTAAAGGCCATTCTCTCTCTCCCTTGGGCGGTTTTCTCCCTTGGCTTTGTGTTAGCGCAGGAAACCCCTCGACAGACTGTGCTTTTACGACTTTTTCACAAGCAAAATCGCCAGCACGCGGCACAAAGCCTGCTCTAGCGGCGCGCGGCGGCCAGATGCGCCCAGACCGGCTGATCGGGAATGTGCAGCCGGATGCTGTCGCCCAAGCGAAAGGCCCCGGCGCGCTCGACCCAAGCCACCACGCCGCGACGCCCCTTTGCGGCAGGCTTGAACGCCGCGCCAAAGCCAGGATATGCGGCCTCGATGCCGCGCGCAGGCAGGGTGCAGGGGCGGTTTTCCAGATCGACAACTAAGGTCGCCCCCGATGCCGCCTGCAACCGCGAGCCCGGCGGAATATGGCTGAAATCAGGAATGCCTTTGATCACCATCGAAGCCCCCAACAGTGCGGGGGGCAGCTCTGCCAGCCCCATGCGCGCGGCGATCTCGGCCAGATCTTCGGCCCCGATCAAAGAAAACTGCCGGGTGTTGCGAATTTCGCTGCCCTTGGGATATTGCGCCAAAACCCGGCTGCACGAGGCCCGCGTGGCACCTGCGTGTTTCTCGCCCGCCACACCGTCAAGGCTGGCCACAAGCTCGGTCTGCGCGGTCGAGGCAAGGCCTGCGCCCACCAAGCCCAGCCAAGTGATCGTGCCGATGAAATCTGTGGGTTTCAAAACCGTCATCGCGGGGCCCTTTTGCCAAAAGCCGCCCGCAAGGCTGGCGGCATAGAAAAACCCCAAGCCTTGCAAAAGGCTTGGGGTTTGGGGTCAGTCACAGCAAGGTTTATGCCAGCGGTTCAGGTGCATCTGGCACCACCTTTGGCTTGCGCGCGCGGGTCTTGGGAATAGCCACCACGCCCGCCCCCTTATCGCCGCCCTTGTCATCGTCAGGCGCGTCCAAAGCCTCGCCCGCGGTGATCTTGCGGATCTCTTCGCCGGTCAGGGTTTCATGCTCTAACAAGCCCTGAGCAAGCCGTTCAAATTCAACCGATTTTTCCAGCAGAATGCGGCGCGCGGTCTCGTAGCCTTCGTCGATCAGATGTTTGACTTCCTGTTCGATCATGGTCTTGGTTTCAGCCGAAACCGAGAAGCCACCGGTATTGCCCGCATAGCCCTCATGCGCCTCGGCATAGTCGATATTGCCGACCTTATCCGACATGCCCCAGCGCAGCACCATGGCGCGCGCAAGGCTCGAGGCCTGCTGAATATCGCCCGAAGGACCGTTCGAGACCGAGTCTTCGCCCCATTTGATGATCTCGGCCGCTTTGCCCGCCATGGTCATGGCGATGCGTTCTTTGCACTGATCCTTGTGCCAGTTCAGCCGGTCCATCTCGGGCAGGCTCATCACCATGCCCAAAGCGCCACCGCGCGGAATGATCGTGGCCTTATAGACCGGATCGCATTTCGGCAAAGCCATGCCCACAATCGCGTGGCCCGACTCGTGATAGGCGGTCATTTCCTTTTGCTCTTGGGTCAGCACCATCGAGCGACGCTCGGCCCCCATCATCACCTTGTCTTTCGCCTGCTCGAAGTCGTGCATGGTGACAAAGCGGTGACCAACGCGCGCCGCCATCAAGGCCGCCTCGTTGACAAGGTTTGCAAGATCGGCGCCCGAAAAGCCGGGGCAGCCGCGTGCGATGATACGCAGATCGACATCTGGGCCCAAGGGCACTTTGCGCGCATGCACGTTTAGGATCTTTTCACGGCCACGGATATCTGGGTTTGGCACCTGAATCTGACGGTCAAACCGGCCCGGACGCAGCAAAGCAGGGTCCAGCACATCGCGGCGGTTGGTGGCTGCCACAATGATCACGCCTTCATTGGCGTCAAAACCGTCCATCTCGACCAAAAGCTGGTTCAGCGTCTGTTCGCGCTCGTCATTGCCGCCGCCCATGCCAACGCCACGCGCCCGGCCCACAGCGTCGATTTCGTCGATAAACACGATGCAGGGCGCGTTCTTTTTCGCCTGTTCAAACATGTCGCGCACCCGGCTTGCACCGACGCCCACAAACATCTCGACAAAGTCAGAGCCCGAGATGGTGAAGAACGGCACCCCAGCTTCGCCCGCAATAGCGCGCGCCAGCAAGGTTTTACCCGTGCCCGGAGGGCCAACAAGCAGCGCGCCTTTGGGGATCTTGCCGCCAAGACGGCTGAACTTTTGCGGATTGCGCAGGAATTCAACGATCTCTTCCAGCTCTTCCTTGGCCTCGTCGATGCCGGCGACATCGTCAAAGGTCACACGGCCTTGCTTTTCGGTCAGCAGCTTGGCGCGGCTTTTGCCAAAGCCCATCGCCCCGCCTTTGCCGCCGCCCTGCATCCGGTTCATCATGAAAATCCAGATGCCGATCAAAACGATAAAGGGCAACCAAAGCGAGATCAGCGAGAAGATGCCCGACTGCTCTTGGCTTTTGGCCTTTACCTCGACGCTTTTGGCGATCAGGCGATCTACCAATTTGTCATCGCGCGGTGCGATCACCGAATATTTTGCACCATCGCTGGCGGTAACCCCCAAGTTTTCGCCATCCACCGTCACAGAGTCTACATTGCCGCTGTCAACGCTCTGGATGAAATCAGAGTAAGGCACGCTCGCGGTGGACGAGGTCGTAGCCGAGGGGTCAAGCATTTTAAACAGGGCCAAGATCAGCAGAAACAGAACGACCCAGAATGCGATATTTCGTGCGTTACCCACGAAGCTCTCCGTAATTATTGGCCGTGAAGACCGGTTGGCCCTTTTGGCGATTGCCTCTAAGATAGAGATAAGTCCGCTGGGTTCAATGCGATAAGATAGACTGATTTACCGATCGGACCAATTTCGCCTGCCAACCATTAAGAAAACCTGCACTCGGTGCGGCAATCAGCGCATCTTTTCGCCAGATTGCGGGGCAAACCAGCAGAGCCTGCCGCGGGATTGCCAAGCCGCGCCAGTTTGGCAGCTGTGCCAAACCCTCTGCCCCCAAAGCCCGCAGGCTAAGATCGGGCGCATGCGGGCCGATCATCTGCCAGCGATTGTCCCAGATGTCAGATGTCGCCACGCACAGGTTTTTCACCGCATGCGGCTCGCGGTAAATTTGCAGCCCGTCTGATGTGGTGCGAAAGCAACAGCCGTTCAGCGTGGCATCCGCGCCTTGGCGAATGGCCTCGGCAAGAGTGGCCATCTTTTGCGCGCGCGGCGCGTAATCGCCGCCTGAATACCAGCCAAGCACCGCCAGCAGCAGCCGGCGCTGTATCTCGACAGGTTGCGCTGCAAAACCCGAAAGGCGCAGCTGCACTGCCCCCGCCACGACCTGCCCACAGGCCTCCCAAGCGGCCAGCGTCGCGGCTTGCAACGCCTGTTGGGCGCTGGCCAGATGAGCGATGCTTTCACTCATCTGGGCCACGCCAAGCCCCAAGGGCTGCAACACAGCCAGCACTTGACGCGCGCGCACACGCGCAAAACGGTCATTGTCGTTTGACGGATCGTCGATCCAAACCACACCCGCCCGGGTCAGATAGGCGCGCAGATCGGCGCGGGTTTGGCCCAGCAGCGGGCGCTGAAACACCACCCCCGCCTCGACCCAACTGGGCCGCATCCCCGTCAGCCCGTCCAGCCCCGCCGCGCGGGTCAGCCCCATCAGAAAGGTCTCGGCCTGATCATCTGCGGTATGGCCGATCATCACCCGCGCAAGCCCAAGACCGCGCGCCCAATCGGCCAGCAAAGCATAGCGTGCGCGCCGCGCCTGATCTTGCAGATTTCCCACAATCGCGCCGTGATCCCAGCGCAAGATCTGATGCGGCACCCCAAGGCCCGCGCAAATCGCGGCCACCTGTGCCGCCTCTGCGGCAGAGCCCGCACGCAGCGCGTGATCCACCGTCACCGCATGGCAGGCCAAGCCCAACCCATGGCACAGATGCAAAAGCGCCAGCGAATCACTGCCACCCGAGACCGCAACGCCAATCCTAGCCTCGCCCGCCTGAACAACTTGCCGCAGCGCCGCACTTAGGCGCGCATCACAGTCTACTGGCACGCAAGTCCCGACATCACAGTTTGCGCCTCGGTGGCCGAAGCCGTGCCCATAAAGCGGTTCACAACTTCGCCCAAAGTCACGCAGGCATCTTGGGTTTGGCCAAGTGCTGCCAGCCCCTTGCCCAATTCCAGCAAGGATTGCGGCGCGAAGGTGCCGTCGGGTTTTCCCGAAAACGCATCCAGATACGACCGCGCCGACTCGGCGGTGTCACCGGCTTGGCGCAACGCCTCGCCACGGTTGAACTGCGCCTCTTGGGTCAGGGGCGAGCCAGGATAGGATTCGGTAAAGGTCTTAAAGAGGTCAGCGGCGCCGCGAAAGTCACCCTTGGCGAGCACCGCCTGAGCCCGATCAAAGTCGCTTTTCTCGCCAATCGCCAGTTCGGGGCCCGCATCTTGCGCAGGCGCCAAGGGTGGCGCCACACTGGCGGGCGCACCCGCCGTGCTGCCACCCAAGGGTTCGATCACTGGCATATTGCCCGGATCGCAGCCTTCGGTTTGCTCGCAAATGCGAAACTCCATATCGGCAATCCGCGCGGTGCCATCACTGGCGACACGGGTGACCTTTTGCTCGATCTCTTCGGTTTTGCTGGTCAGACGCGTCAGCGCAGCCTCGATGGCATCCAGCCGCTGCAAGGCGTCACCGCCCGCCGCGCCCGATTGCGCAGCCCCTGTCGAAATCAACTCTGATTTCAGGCCATTAAACTCGGCCAGCAACTGCCCCAATTCGGTTTTAACATCCGCCAAGGTCTGTGCCTTATCCTGTGCCAGTGCAGGCAGCGGCAGCAGTGCCAGTGCAAAAATCAAACCTCGCATACGCATATCAGGCCCCCGCGCCCATCGACAGCACCGTGACAGCGCGCCGGTTTTTCGAATAACAAGCCTCGTCCGAGCAAATCTCGATCGGGCGTTCTTTGCCATAGCTGATGGTCCGCATCCGGTCAGCAGGCAGGCCTTGGCTGATCAGAAAATTCTGCGCCGCAGCCGCGCGCCGCGCGCCCAGCGCCAAGTTATAATCGCGCGTGCCTTGCTCGTCGGCATGACCCTCGATGATGATGGCGTAATCAGCATTGGTTTTCAACCAAGCCGCCTGCGCCAGCAATACGCCGCGCCCTTGCTCCGAGATCGTCGCTTGATCCACAGCAAACAGCACACGGTCGCCAACAGATTGATTGAAATAAGCAATAGAACTTGGGTTCGAGGGGTCGCCTGCGGCACCAAAGCTGTCAAAGGCACTTGGGCCGCCGTTCAGTCCCGCCTTATTGCCGCAAGCTGCAAGCCCCAGCGCTGCGACAATCAAAAGGGCCTTCACTCCATATGACATCTTCGTTTCCTTTACAGACGCCCCCCCGAGAGGCAAGCGGTTACGAGTTCAAGCCAGCCGAAAGTACCGTGACAGCACGACGGTTCTTGGCATAGCAGGCCTCTTCCGAGCAAATCTCGATCGGGCGCTCTTTGCCATAGCTGATCGTGCGCATACGCGCCGCAGGCACGCCTTGGCTGATCAGATAGTTCTGCACCGCTGCCGCACGACGCGCGCCAAGTGCCAAGTTATATTCCCGTGTGCCCTGCTCGTCGGCATGGCCTTCGATGATGATGGCGTAATCGGCATTGGTGGCCAGCCACTGCGCCTGACCTGCAAGCACGCCGCGCGCTTCATCAGTCAGGCTGGATTGGTCCACCGGAAACAACACGCGGTCGCCAACCGATTGATTGAAATAGGCAATAGATTGTGGGTTGGACGGATCGCCCAGACCATTGGTGTCAACGAAGCCACCGTTCATGCCATTGGCACCCGCGCCATTGGCACCGCCCGCACCATAGCGGTCGGGGTTGTTACAGGCCGCAAGACCAAAGGCCACGACCAGAAGCAGAGATTTAGAAACCATAGACATATGTTTGTCCTTCTTTTTATGAGCTCGATAGGGAGGGTTATATCAGCTTTACGCGGCCTTGGAAATCGGCCGCGTTGCGCGATGTTAGGGAAGCAACGGCGACCATGCCGGATCAGAGGCGGGGCCATCGGTTTTGATCGCTTTCAGATTGCGGCCGGTGATGTCCACTGACATCAAACCCGCCTGCCCGCCAGCGCCAGCGCCTTCACGGGTAAACATGATCACGCGGCCATTGGGCGCCCAAGTCGGGCCTTCATCCAAGAACGAGGCCGACAAAAGCCGTTCTTCACTGCCATCAGTTTTCATCACGCCAATGTGGAAGCGGCCCTCGTTTTGCTTGGTAAAGGCCACCATATCGCCGCGCGGGCTCCAGACCGGGGTGGAATAGCGGCCCTTGCCGTTGGAAATCCGCACCGCCTCGCCGCCGCTTGCGCTCATCAGATAGATCTGTTGGGTGCCCGAGCGGTCGCTTTCAAACACGATCTGGCTGCCATCGGGGCTAAAGCAGGGCGAGGTTTCAATCGAGGGCGCATTGGTCAGCTGGCGCATTTGCCCCGATCCGATGTCCATCGAATAGATGTCGGTATTGCCGCCCTGTTCCAGACTAAAGACCATCGACTGACCATCCGGCGAAAACCGCGGCGCAAAGGTCATGGTGCCGGGCAATTCGCCCAAGTTGCGGGCTTGCAGGCTGGCCACATCCATCAAATAGATCGCCGGAAAGCCCGAGGCATAAGAGGTATAAAGGATCCGGTCGCCGCTGGGCGAAAACCGCGGTGCCAGCACGATCGACGAGCTGTCGGTCAGATAGGCCACATTCTCGCCGTCGTAATCCATCACGCCCAAGCGCTTTTGGCGTTGGTTCTTGGGGCCACTTTCGGCGACAAAGACCACACGGCTGTCAAAATACGGGCCCTCGCCGGTGATCCGGCTATAGACCGCATCGGCGACCTTATGCGCCATCCGCCGCCAGCTTTGCGGGGTGCCGGCAAATTGCAAGCCATCGCCCTGCTGCTGCCCCGAGGCGACATCAAACAGCCGGAACTTGACCACAATCCGGTCACCACCGGCCTGAACCGCGCCGGTGATCAACGCCTGCACATTGATCGCCGACCAATCGGGATAAGACACTGGCGCGTCAAACGAGGTGATATTGCTGATATAGGCCTCTTTTGGCGTATTGGCGAAAAGCCCGGTTCCGGCCAAATCCTGCGCCACCACCGCCGCGATATTGCGCGCCAGATCGCTTGCGCCGCCCTCGTCAATAAAGTCGGGCACCGCAATCGGCATCGGCTCGATCACGCCATCGGTAAAGGGCGGCAGGGTCAATTCGGCCTGGGCGGGGGCTGCAATAAAGCCACTCAGCCCCAGCATCAGCGCCATGGTCACAGATTTAAAATTGGTCATTCTATCCTCGTTTCGCACGGGGTTTCTGTTGGCCTGTGCGGGCCAAATCTTGAGGTGTTTCGCGCCAAGCCGGCAGGGGAAAAAATCCATGCTCATCTCAGCCGCATTCCATTAGGGTCAAAGGTCATGTTCAACACATTCCATTGACCGTATTTTTCGGGATCCAGATCATAGCCCTTTTGGCCACATAGCACGACCGCCTTGCGGGCCACCTGAAAGGCAATCTGCGCAGCAGCCTCTGAGCCGCCCGAAAAGCTGGTCATCTTGATGCTTTGGTAGTCTGGCTTGCCGTCTTCGCCCATCTCGACCCGAATCTGGATCGTGGTGTTCAGCGCATCTGTCGACATCGTGCCGGTGTTCCAGCATTTGTTGATCGCCAGATGCAGACCTTCAATCTCGGATTGGCTCATTGGCGGGCCTTCGGCAACATCCTGCGCGCCACCAGTGTCTTCGGGCGCGGCGGTGGCTTCGGCCAAGGCAGCGGCAAGGGCATCGGCGTCTGCTTGGGCCGCGGCATCGGCCTTGGCCTGTGCGTCAGCCTTGGCCTGTGCGTCTGCGGCAGCAGTATCCGCCGCAGCAGTTGTATCAACCGCCACCTCGACAGGCTTGGCAGGACGGCTTTGCGGGCGGCGGCTGCTGGTGGGGGCAAGCTGCGGTGCATCCTTGGCCAGATTGGCCTCGGTCACCACCTGCGTTGTCGCCTCTTTTGGCGCAGCGGCGGGCTTCTTTTCTTCGACCACGGGCTGATCTGGCTGCGGCTGATCGCTGGTCTCTTGCACGACTTTATCGGCCACTTCCGGCGTTTTGATCGGGCTTTCCACCGGCACTTTGGCGACACGGTCAACTGGCTTTGGCTTTGCGGCCTTATCGGTCAAAGGCACCGGCACCGGCTGTTCGTCGGCAGCAATCGGCGCGACCACAGGCGGCGCTTCCTGTGGCTGTGGAGTGGCATCCACCGGCACTTCGGGCGCGGGTTCGGGGGGCAGTGGCGCAGGCGCGGGCGGTGTGGGCTTGGCAGGCGCAGGTTTGGCCGCAGCCTTGGCAGGCTCGGGCGGTTTCGTCGCAGGCTTGACCACAGGTTTATCCGCAGGCGGCTTGTCGGTCTTGGGGGCCGCATCCATCATGGCTTGCAGATCAGACTGCGATACCATCGAGACCTGCACCGCCGTTGGAGGCGGCAGTTCACTTGGTGCAAACAGCCAATCCCCCAGAACGATCCAGGTGAGAACAACCGCATGGCCGATAACCGAGATGGTTTGGCTTTTGTCCATGCCAGCGCCTAGTTGCCGCCCATCGCAGCACCACCGGTATCGGTGACAAGGCCGATGTTATTAAAGCCGCCCGCCGACAGCGCGCCCATCACCGCCGCCACGCGGGTATAGGGCAAAGCGCCATCTGCGCGCAAAAACACCTTGTCAGATTTGCGGGTCTCGGCAATCGCGCGCAGCTTGGGGATCAGCTGATCCTCTGGCACTTCGGTGGTCTGGATCATCACCAAGCCATCGGCGGTCAGCGAAATCGTCAAGGGCGGTTCCTGTTCGGTCGGCAGGCTGGCGGCCGCAGATTTCGGCAGTTCAAGCGGCACGCCCACCGTCAACATTGGCGCAGTCACCATAAAGATGATCAACAGCACCAACATCACATCGACAAAGGGCGTGATGTTGATATCAGCCATCGCCGGAGCCGTGCCCCGCCGCCGTCCGCGTCGCCCACCGCCACCCGATTTTTTTGCTACCCCCGCGCCCATGGCTTAAGCGTCCAACTGGCGCGACAGGATGGTGGCAAATTCATCGGCAAAAGCCTCGTAGCCCGAAACGATATGCTCGGAATCCGCGTTCAGCTTGTTGTAAAAGATCACCGCCGGAATAGCCGCGATCAGGCCAATGCCCGTGGCCATCAGCGCCTCGGCAATGCCGGGGGCGACGGTGGCAAGATCGGTGTTTTTCGAGGCCGCAATTTCGGTAAAAGCGTGCATGATGCCGTAGACCGTGCCGAACAGGCCAATGAAAGGCGCTGTGGCCCCAACCGTCGCAAGGAAGGACAGCCCCTTGTTCAGCGCCTCGCTTTGACGGGCAATCGCCACATCCATCGCGCGGTCAATCCGGCTTTGCGCGCCGGCAATCAGCCCGCCATCCTGCCGGTGACTGCGCCGCCATTCCAGCATGCCTGCGGCGAAAATCTTTTCCGATTGCCCCTGCGGGTCGGCGCCGATTTTCTCGAACAATTCATCCAGCGGCTCGCCCGACCAAAAGGCGCGATCGAAAATCGTCGCCTCGCCGCGCGCATTGCGGAACAGAATATGCTTGCTGATGATGATCGACCAAGACCAGACCGACATGCCGATCAGCATGATCATAACGATTTTGACCGTGATTGTGGCACGGGCAAATAGGGCGAGCATAGAGAAATCAATCTCTTGCGCCATAACGGTGGCTTCCATGTTCTTTACGCCTGCTCAAGTTGTCGCGGTTCTTCGACCGCCTATTGCGCTGATTCTATCAAGGTTTAAAGCGGATTGCCAACACATTGGCGTGCGCGCGCAATAATTCGCCTTAGGCGAGTGCGGCGCGCAGGGCTTGCGGGATACGGGCGGCTTTGCCGTCTGCGCCCATGCAGACCAAAGTCACCTCGGCGGTGAACAAAACTTGCGTGTCGCGCAGCACCGATTGCTGCAAATCTATCCGCGCATTGCCCAAAGATTGCAGCCTTGTTTCCACCACCAAAGCATCGTCATAGACCGCGGGTTTCAGATAATCAGCCAGCACACGGCGCACCGCAAAGACCACGCCGGTCTCGGCCTTTAGCTTGCCCTGATCGATCCCCAAGCCGCGCACCCATTCCGAGCGGCCGCGTTCGATGAACTTCAGATAATTGGCGTAATACACGATCCCTGCCAGATCGGTGTCTTCGTAATAGACCCGCAGGGCAAAACGATGAGCCGCGTTCATGCCTGATCTGCCTTTCTGCCAGCGCAAAGCTGGGCGATATCTGCCTGATGCGCCGCGCAAGCGGCCACGCCTTTGGGCGTCAGCCCATAGATGCCATGCGCCACCCGTTCAAACCAGCCGTAGTGATCGGCGGCCATCAGCACGCGGGCGCGCGCAACCCCGGTGGCGCGGGCCAGATCGGCGGCGCGCAAAGGCCCCTGCGCCAAGCCGCCCAAAAGCCGCAGCGCGTCTTGGCGGTAGGCGGTCATGCGTTTGACGCCCGTGGTGCCGCCAATATTGGGGTCGCCCACCCGCCGTTCAAATTCGCGCAGCAAGCGGCCTGCGCGCGCAGTGGCGCGGCGCGGCTGATAGGGGGCGGGGTCCAGATGCGCCTCGACCCCCTGCCCCGGCTTGACCGCAAGCAGCCCCAGCCCCAGCCGCCGACACAGCGCCACAATATCCTTATACCGCAGTTTCCAGCCCTTTTCCGCCACCGGAACCGCCAGATAGACATCATCAAACATCGCTTGACGCGCCACACCCTGCATCACCAAGGCCAGCGAAAACGAGGTCTTCATCTCGACCACCACCGCAGGGTCATCCCCCCGCCGCGCCATCAGATCGCAAGCGCCGATTTCGGCCTTTACCTCATAGCCCTGCGCCTCAAGATAGGCTTTCAGATCGGGGTAAAGCTCGGCCTCTTTCATGGCAGCCGCGCTGCAATCCGCAAGGCATGCGAAGCATCGCGCGCCACTTTTGGCAGCATCGGATGATAGGCCGCACGAATGATGTCGCCAACATCGGGCCGCAAGATCACCTGCGCACCAACCCGCGCCAAGGGCGAAGACTGCGCAAAGGCACGGTCTGACCACAGGCAGATCACTTGGGCGGCCTGCGCCAAGGCCAGATCTTCGGCAGGCATGTCCGACAAATGCGCGTCCATGCGCAAAAACACAAAAGCCGCCTTAATCGCGCCATCGGCATCAAAGCGGAACAGGCGGTATTGGTTGGCATCGGCCTGCGCCAGCCGCGCGCACAGCGGGCCAAGATCGGGGATCAGATGATCAAGTTTCGGCACCGGCGGCAATTCCGCCCAATCGCGAATGAAAAACACCATCAGATTGGCGCCAAGTTCGGGGTCGGTTTCTGCCATGCTATGGCCTGCCAGCGCCACCACCGCCTCGATCGCGCCCTTGACGACGCCCAGCGTTGCATCATCGACGCCAAAGACCACCGGCACAATCGGGCGGCCCCAGCGCGCAAACAGATAGCTGCCGTCCGAGCGGGTAAAGAAGGCTTCAACCTCTTGTGGTGACATGTTTGCCTCGCGGTTTGATCAGGGCTGGGATGCAATGTTGCGCGGTCAGATGCAAGCCTGCTATGCCTCGAAAAGATCGCTTTGGCCCGGCGGTTTCGGCGGCTCTAGCCCCATGTGGCGCCAAGCCCGCGCCGCCAGCATCCGCCCGCGCGGGGTACGCTGGATCAGGCCTTGCTGCAAAAGATAGGGCTCGATCACCTCTTCAATCGCGTCGCGCGCCTCGGACAGAGCGGCGGCGATGGTTTCCACGCCCACCGGCCCGCCGCCATAATGCTCTGCCAACAGGCTGATATAGCGACGGTCCGCGCCATCAAGCCCGATGTTATCCACCCCAAGCCGCGTCAGCGCGCGGTCGGCAATCGCGCGGGTCAGGCGGCCATCGCCCTCGACGGTGACAAAATCCACCACCCGGCGCAACAAGCGTCCGGCGATGCGCGGCGTGCCACGTGCCCGCATCGCAATCTCGCGCGTGCCTTCGGGGTCTGACTGGATGCCAAGCAGCCGCGCGCCGCGGGTGACGATCAGATCCAGCTCGTCTTCGGTATAAAACTGCAACCGCGTCGGAATGCCAAAGCGGTCGCGCAAAGGCGTGGTCAACAGGCCCAGCCGCGTCGTCGCCCCCACCAGCGTAAAGGGCTGCAAATCAATCCGCACCGTGCGCGCGGCAGGCCCCTCGCCGATCACCAGATCCAGCGCGAAATCCTCCATCGCCGGATAAAGCACCTCTTCGACCACGGGGCTAAGGCGGTGGATCTCGTCGATAAACAGCACATCATTGGCTTCAAGATTGGTCAAAATCGCCGCCAGATCGCCGGGCTTGGCCAGCACCGGACCCGAGGTCATGCGAAACCCCACCCCCAGTTCGCGCGCCATGATCTGCGCCAGCGTGGTCTTGCCCAGTCCGGGGGGGCCGTGAAACAGCGTGTGATCCATCGCCTCGCCGCGGATCTTGGCGCTTTCGATAAAGACACGCAGATTGGCGCGGGCCTCGGCTTGGCCGACGAAATCTTCCAGCACCTGCGGCCGCAGCGCGCGGTCAAAATCTTCGGGCAGCTTTTCGGGGCGCAAAGCGGGATCAGGGTTCATCAGCGCGCCTTTGGTGCAAGCAGTTTCAGCGCGCCACGGATCAGCGCTTGGGTGTCGGCCTCGGGCAGATCTGCGGCCACGGTCGAGACCGCCTGCGCCGCATCACCCTGACCATAGCCAAGGTTGATCAGCGCCGACAAGGCATCAGCGGTAAAGCTGGCGCGTCCGGCTTGCGGTGGTGGTGGCGGGGCCTTGCGGGCCATGGGTTCGCCCAAGGGTTCCAGCACCACATCGCCCGCATCGGCCAGACCCGACATCGTCGACCCCAGTGCCATCATGTTGGGGGCCTTGGCCTTCAGCTCTAAAATGACCCGCTGCGCCAGTTTCGGCCCCACGCCCTGCGCCGATTGAATTGCGCGCTGATCGCCAAGGTTGATCGCACGCGCCACACCTTCAGCGCCCAAAGTGCCCATGATCGCCAGCGCAGCCTTTGCGCCTACGCCCTGCACTGTGGTCAAAAGCTTGTGCCATTCCTTGTCGATCATGCTGGCAAAGCCGAACAGCTGTAGCAAATCTTCGCGCACCACCAGATCGGTATAAAGCGAGACCGCCTCGCCCAGACTGGGCAGACCTGCTAATGTCCGCTCCGAGACATAAACGATATAGCCCACACCGCGCACGTCGATCAGCACCTGATCGCTGCCGCGCCAATCCAGCCGCCCCGAAAGCTTGCCAATCATCCTGCTGCCCTTTTCACTGCTGCCGCCAAGCGGCCCGCGCTTTGCATATGATGCGCATGACAAATCGCAATCGCCAAGGCGTCTGCCGCATCCGGCCCCGCAATCGTGACGCCGGGGAATTGCAGCTTGACCATATGATCCACCTGCTGTTTGGCGGCATGACCCACACCCACCACGCATTTCTTGACCGCATTGGGCGCATATTCCCCCACTGTCAGGCCAAATTGCGCCGGAACCAAAAGCGCAATGCCTCGGGCTTGGCCAAGTTTCAGCGTCGCCACCGCGTCTTTGTTGACAAAGGTATGTTCCACCGCCGCCGCATCGGGGGAAAATGCGCGCAAAACTTCGGTAAGCTGGCTGTGCAGCGACACCAAACGCTGGGCCAAATCCCCCACCTCGTCGCCGCGCGTGCTGTGGCAAATGCCATTGGCAACATGGCTTAACCGCGAGCCGGTCACGTCGATCACGCCCCACCCAAGGTTGCGCAAGCCCGGATCAATCCCCAAAACCCGCATACTTGCCCCTTATTCTGCTTTTGAGGTGAATTAGCACGAAAAGGGAACATCCGCCAAGTTAAATTAAATATTGCGGTTTTGTATCGGGTTTATTATGCAGGTGCAGCAAAGCGACAGGCCGTCGCGAGAAAACGACAAAACACCCCGTTGTTCACAAAACGCCTAATAAATAGCGGCGAAATTGTGGCAAATGGCTATGCATTGGGCGCAATGCAGCCATGCTCAGACCCCCATTGCTTCGCAGATGCAGCATAGCTAGATAGCCGTCATGCCAGACAGGGTGTTTGGCAGTTTTTATCCTTCGAAAGGAATACCGCAATGGCCGCCTATGAGTCGTCCCGCGCGGCGCCGTTTGGCGCCATCTCGATCTTCCGCACCGTACAATTCGTCACCGAGGTTTTGGCCAATCTGGCAACTTGGAACGATGGCCGGATCACCCGCAACGCCCTTGGCAAGCTTTCGGACCGCGAGCTTGACGATATCGGCCTGTGCCGTGGCGATCTGGAAACCATCGGCCGCTAAGCCCGATCGTTCCGCATCAAAAAGGGTCGGCGCCAGTCAGGCACCGACCCTTTTTTTCATGCCCGCCGCAGGCTTAGTTGCGGCGCAAAACTAAGGTCGACCATTCGCCGATATCGTCGCGGGTCACAGGCGTGAAATCGGCGGCAACATAGGCCGCCGTCACCGCTTCGGCCTGCACCACCAAAAGCCCCGACAGGATGATCAAACCGTCTTTGGCCAGATGTGCCGCCATTGGCGGCGCAAGCTGGATCAGCGGCCCCTTCAGGATATTGGCAAAAACCAGATCAAAGGGGGCTGCTTCGGCAAGACGCGGGTGGCCAAAGCCTGCCGCCTCCAGACATTCGATGCGGCCTTCCATATGGTTGATCGCCACATTGGCCACAGCCACATCCACCGCAACTTCGTCGATATCCGAAGCGATCACCAAAGCGTCGGGCAAAACCGAGGCCGCCGCCATCGCCAGAACGGCAGTGCCTGCGCCAATATCGGCCACTTTGGCAGGGCGGAATCCGCCTTCATAAAGCCGATCAAAGGCGCGCAAACAGCCCAGCGTGGTGCCATGGTGGCCGGTGCCAAAGGCCACCGTCGCCTCGATCTGCAAGGCGATCTTGTCGGCGGGAACCTTGTCGGCATCATGGCTGCCAAAGACAAAGAACCGACCCGCCTCGACGGGCGACAGTTCGCGGCGGACTTTGGCGACCCAGTCAATTTCGGGCAATTCCGACAGAGCAAAGGGCTTGGCGTCAAAGGCCATCGCCAGAACATCCAACAGCGCAGAGTTCGGCTGCTCTAGGAAATAGGCGCCCACTTCCCATAGACCCGAATCGTCTTCGATCTCGAAAACGCCAACGCCGGTGGGCTCTGGCTCCATCTTTTCAATCGCTTCAGCCAAGGCATTGGCGGCGTCTTCCCCCATCAGGGTGGTCAGGGCGGTAAAAGTTGGCATGGCGTGTCCAGTTTTCTAAGGTTGCGCCCTAGTAAAAGCTTTGCGGGTCGATGTCGATGGAAAGCCGCAGGTTTGTCGGCAGCTTGAATTGCGCCACCCATTCGGCCAAGGCCGGTTGCAGCGCTGCGGTCTTTTCGGCCTTGACCAGCAGGCGCACGCGGTGGCGTCCGCGCACGCGGGCAATCGGCGCCGGGGCGGGGCCAAAGACCTGCGCGCCAATGCGCCGCAAAGGCCCATCGCGCCGCGCCAGTTCCGCACCAAAGTCAAACACCTGCGCCACATCCGGCCCCGACAGGATAATCCCCGCCATCCGGCCATAGGGCGGCACGCCCGCGATCCGCCGCTCGCTCGCCTCGGCGGCCCAAAACGCCTCTTCATCGCCGCCCAGAATGGCGCGGATCACCGGATGTTCGGGCTGAAAGGTCTGCAAAAACGCGGTGCCGGGTTTGTCGGCCCGCCCTGCCCGCCCCGCCACCTGCCGCATCAGCTGAAAGGTGCGCTCGGCCGCGCGCAGATCAGAGCCTTGCAAGCCCAGATCGGCGTCGATCACCCCCACCAATGTCAGCAGTGGAAAGTTGTGCCCCTTGGCGACGATCTGCGTGCCAATGATAATATCTGCCCCACCTTCGGCGATCAGCGCGATCTGCTCTTTCAGCGCGCGGGCCGAGCCGAAAAGATCCGAGGACAGCACCGCAAGTCGGGCGTCGGGGAATTTGGCCGCCACCTCTTCGGCCAGCCGTTCGACACCGGGGCCGACGGGGGCCATCTTGCCCTCGACCTTGCAGGCGGGGCATTCGGTGGGCACCGGTTTGGTGGCACCGCATTGATGGCAGACCAGCCGCTTTAAAAACCGATGCTCGACCATGCGCGCGTCGCAATCATCGCAGCCCACCTGATGCCCACAAGCGCGACACAGCGTAATCGGCGCATAGCCACGCCGGTTGATGAACAGCAAAGACTGCTCTTGCCGGGCGATCCGCGCCGTCACCTCGGCGGCCAGTTTTGGCGAGATCCACTCATTGCCGCCAAGCTTTTCGGCGCGCATATCAATCGCCTGCATCTGCGGCATTTGCGCAGCCCCAAAGCGCGCGCCCAGATCAAGACGGGCGTATTTGCCGGCCTCGACATTGGCCCAAGACTCGAGGCTGGGCGTGGCCGAGGCCAGCACGATCGGCGCGCCAACAATCGCTGCACGCAGCACCGCCATATCGCGGGCATTGTAGAACACGCCCTCTTCTTGCTTATACGAGGTGTCATGTTCTTCATCGACCACGATCAGCCCCAGATCCTGAAACGGCAAAAACAAGGCCGAGCGCGCGCCGACCACAAAGCCCGCATCGCCGCGCCCCACCATCCGCCACAGCCGCCGCCGCTCGGTCATCGTCACACCTGAATGCCATTCGGCAGGCTTGGCGCCAAAGCGCGTCTCGACCCGTGCGATGAAATCGGCGGTCAGCGAAATCTCGGGCAACAACACCAAGGCTTGGCGCCCCCCGCGCAGGCATTCTGCCACCGCCTCAAGGTAGACTTCGGTCTTGCCCGACCCTGTCACCCCCTTTAGCAAGGTCGCCGAAAATCCGCCCTGCGCGACCAAGGCCACCAAAGCATCGCCCGCCGCCACCTGATCGCCCGCAAGCCGGGTGGTGCTGCGGGTGGCCAGTGCGGGATAGGGCAGATCGCGCGGGGCTTCGACCTCTTCGACCACACCCAGCTTGACCAGCCCTTTGACCACCGAAGTGCCGCAGCCCGCCTCTTCGGCCACTTCGGCCAAGGTTACCGAGGCGCCACCAAAGCGGCGCAGGGCCTCGACGACGCGAAACCGCGCATCGGTCAGTTGGTTGGGCAGATGACCGGTCAGGCGGTAAATCTTGCGCATCGAGGGCGGATCACCCAAGCCCGGCGCGCGGGTCGCAAGCCGCAGCATCGCGGCCAAAGGCGTCAGCGTGTAATCTGCCGCCCGGGTCAGAAAGCTGCGCATTTCGGCCCGCATCGGCGGCGCGTCCAGCACGCGGTAGATCGCGCGAATGCGTGCGGGGTCAAACTTGCCCTCGCCCTGCCCCCAGACCACGCCGATCACCTTACGCGGCCCCAAAGGCACCTCGACAAAATCACCGTCGCCGCAGCCGCCTTCGGGGGCCTTATAGTCCAGCGTGCGGCCCAAAGGCTCGGTGGTCAGCACGCCGACCAAATCTCCGGCCTGATAGACCCGTTCCGTTTGCATCCGCTCTTTCCCTATGCTGCCCTTTTGAGGTAAACCCCAGCGAGAGCCCCTACAACCTTCCAAAGGACCTGACCGATGAAATTCTTCGTAGATACCGCCGATGTTGCTGCAATTGCCGAGCTGAACGATCTTGGCATGGTGGACGGTGTGACCACAAACCCGTCGATCATCCTGAAATCTGGGCGCAACATTCTGGAAGTCACCAAGGAAATCTGCTCGATCGTCTCGGGGCCGGTTTCGGCCGAAGTGGTCGCCACCAAAGCCGATGAGATGATTGCCGAGGGCCGCAAGCTGGCCGAAATCGCGCCAAACATCACCGTCAAAGTGCCGCTGACCTGGGACGGCTTGCGTGCGTGCAAAGTGCTGTCAGGCGAAGGCCGCATGGTCAATGTGACGCTGTGCTTCTCGGCCAACCAAGCGCTGATCGCGGCCAAAGCTGGCGCGACCTTTATCTCGCCCTTCGTCGGCCGTCTGGACGACATCAACATGGACGGGATGGAGCTGATTTCCGATATCCGTCAGATCTATGACAACTACGGCTTTGACACCCAGATCCTTGCGGCCTCGATCCGCACGGTCAACCACATCACCCAATGCGCGCTTGTGGGGGCCGATGTGATCACCGCCCCGCCTTCGGTGATCAAAGCCTTGGCCAACCACCCGCTGACCGACGCAGGTCTGGCGCAGTTTGAAAAAGACTGGGCGAAAACCGGTCAAAAGATCCTGTAAGCTGACCTTTAGGCGGGGCCGCGTGCCCCGCCACAAAATATGAAGAATTCTGCGGCCGCTGCTGCTAGAGTAGGGCCACCCAAGAAAAGCAGGCTCCGATGATCGACCAAGACTTGCGCGACCGCATCCTGTCAGAACCCGAAATTCTGCTGGAAGACCGTGATGTGATGAACGCGCTGATCAGTGCGAATGAGCGGCTGATGGGCAGCAATATCGTCGATCTGCGTGGCATTGCGATGGAACGTTTGGAGGGCCGACTTGATCGGCTGGAAGACACGCATCGCACGGTGATTGCAGCGGCCTATGAAAACCTTGCTGGCACCAACCAAATTCACCGCGCCATCATGCAGCTGCTGGATCCGCTGAGTTTTGAAGATTTCCTGAAAACCCTTGCCAGTGATGTTGCCGGCACGCTGCGGGTAGATTGCGTGCGCTTGGTGCTGGAATCGGTGCAAAATGCCGAAGAGCCCGCGCTGCGCAAATTGGGCGATGTGCTTTACGTCGGCGAGCCTGGCTTTGTGGCCGAGTATGTCTCGGGCGGGCGCAATGTGCCGCTGCGCCCTGTCGTGCTGCGGCAAGTGCAGCCCAGTTCGGACGCGCTTTATGGCGAGCGCGCGGGCTATATCCGATCCGAAGCGCTGATGAAGCTGGATTTCGGCAAGGGCCGTCTGCCCGGCATGTTGGTGCTGGGCGCAGAAGACCCGCATCAGTTCAAAGTCACCCATGGCACCGATCTGTTGACCTTCTTTGCCGGGGTGTTTGAACGCACCATGCGCCGCTGGCTGTCATGACCAGCCTTGCCATCTCGCCCGCGCAAAGGGATGCGCTGGCGCGCTGGCTGGATCACATGCGCGCACTTGATGGCGCGGCAGAGCAAACGCTTACCGCCTATAACCGCGATGTGGCCGGATTTCTGGGCTTTCTGGCGCAGCACGCGGGCGGGGCCGAAGGCTTGGGCGCGCTGGCCCAGATCAGCCAATCTGACCTGCGGGCCTGGATGGCGGCAGAGCGCGCGCGCGGTCTGTCGGCGCGCAGCCTTGCCCGCGCGCTCTCGGCGGTGAAAAGCTTTACCGCATGGCTGGCCCAGCGCGACGACATCGACGTCACAGCGCTTTTGTCCGCCCGCAGCCCGAAATACCGCCGCAAACTGCCGCGCCCGCTAAGCGAAGACGGCGCGCGCGACATCATTTCGGGCGTGGGCGAGCAGGCCAGCGCGGCTTGGGTCGGTGCGCGCGATATTGCGGTGCTGACGCTGCTTTATGGCTGCGGTCTGCGAATCTCCGAGGCTTTGGGCCTGACGGGGGCGGCGCATCCGCTGCCCGAGGTGCTGCGCATCACCGGCAAGGGCGGCAAGACCCGCATCGTGCCCACCCTGCCCGTCACCCGCGCGGCGGTGGCCGACTACGCGCGGCTTTGCCCGCATCCGCTGACGCCCGAGGCGCCGCTGTTTCGCGGCGTGCGCGGCGGGGCGCTGAACCCAAGGCTGATTGCGCTGGTGATGGAAAAGGCGCGGCTGCAACTGGGTCTGCCCGCAAGCGCCACCCCGCATGCGCTGCGCCATTCCTTTGCCACCCATCTTTTGTCGGCAGGCGGCGATCTGCGCGCCATCCAAGAGCTGTTGGGCCACGCCTCGCTGTCAACCACCCAAGCCTATACCTCGGTCGACACTGCGCGGCTGATGCAAGCCTATGCCAGCGCGCATCCCCACGCCCAAAAGTTTTGAAAAGCGGCAATCCCCCCAATTGCACATAAAGACACTCTGTGGCGCGGGTGCAGGCTGCCAACGGCTTGCCTGACCCAAGCATTTCAGGCATGAAGCGAAAATGGATATTCGTTACAAAGCCCTTTCTGTTCACCTGTTGACCGCCTCTGGCGCCGTGCTGTCGATGTTTGCCATGTTGGCAGCGGTCGAAAGCAACTGGAGCCTGATGTTCCTTTGGCTGGTGGTGGCGCTGATTGTGGACGGCATCGACGGCCCGCTGGCGCGGCGCTGGGATACGCCCAAGAACTTTCCGATCTACGACGGCGTTCTGATGGATTTGATCGTCGATTATCTGACCTATGTCTTCATTCCGGCCTTTGCGCTGTTCAAATCGGGCCTGCTTGCGGGCTGGACCGGCTGGTTTGCGATCATCGCCATCACCTATGGCTCGGTGGTCTATTTCTCTGACACCCGCATGAAGACCAAGGACAAAAGCTTTTCCGGCTTTCCGGCCTGCTGGAACATGGTGGTTTTGGTGCTTTTTGCGGAAAAACCGCATCAGTGGGTGGTGCTTTTGGTCGTGGTGCTGCTGACGCTGGCGATGTTTCTGAACCTGAAGTTTGTGCACCCCACCCGCACCAAACGCTGGTATAAGATCACCTTCCCCACCTCGATCCTTTGGGTCGTGCTGGCGGGCTGGGCGGCTTGGCATGATTTCAACATTGGCTGGGCCGCGCATTGGGGGCTGGCTTTGACATCGCTTTACCTGATCTTGGCAGGCATCGCGCAGCAAATCTTTCCCGAACGCAGCCGCTAAAGCCGCGTCAAGATCACGCCGCTGACAATCACGCAGGCGGCAATCGCCTTGCCGCGCGTCATTTTTTCGCCAAACACCAGCCAGCCGATCAGCACCGCAAATAAGATCGAGGTTTCGCGCACCGCAGCCACCACCGCTATCGGTGCCTTAGTCATCGCCCAAACCGACACGCCATAAGCCCCGTAAGAGGCCGCCGCCGCAATCATGCCGGTGCCCCAGGGTTTCGCCTGACGCGGCAGCACCGCAAGGCCTTTCCACAGCAGCATGCCGCTGGCAAAAAACACCCCATCTGCGACAAAAACCCAAGCCACATAGGCAATCGCATCCCCTGCCACCCGCGCGCCGGTGCCGTCCAGCAGCGTATAGCTTGCCGTCGCACAGGCCGAGCCAAGCGCGAAAGGCAACATCTTGCGGTTCTCGCCATTGCTGAAAATCCCCTGCGCCATCAGCAAGATCCCCGCCCCCAAAACCACAATTCCGGCATATTCATGCAGGCTTAACTGATCGTTCAGCAAAAACGGCCCCGCCAGCGCCACCACCAATGGCGCTGCCCCGCGCGCAATCGGGTAGACCCGCGAAAGATCGCCGCGCTCATAGGCATAGGTCAGGAAAAACTTGTAAAAGAAATGCGCGCAGCCCGCCATCAGCACCCATTTCCACGCCTCAGGCAGCAGCCCGGGCCGAAACATCGCCACCGTCAGCCCAATCGGCACCTCGCCAATCGACAGCACCACCATTGCGCCCAAGCGCGAGGTTCCGGTCTTGATCAGGCCATTCCAAAGCGCGTGCAGAAAGGCCGAGCCCAGAACGGCAAAAAGGATCGCAATGCTCATCGGCCGCCCTGCTGTTGTCTGTCACAAAACTGTTACGTGGCGGTTCTGGCGCAGGCAAGCCCAGCCGATAGGTCCAGTTCAGATCAGCAAAGACGCAGCCCCCTCCAGCCGCAGCAGAAACACCTTGGAATCGACCCCGCCCTTGGCCGAAAACCCGCCCAAGCCCGTGGCCGCCAGCACGCGGTGGCAGGGGATCAGGATCGGAATCGGGTTGGCCCCGCAGGCCTGACCAATCGCCTGCGCAGGCACGCCAATCTCGCGCGCCAAATCACCATAGGTCCGCGTCTGGCCAAAGGGAATTGCCGCCATCGCGCGGCGCACTTGGCCCTGAAAACCCTGCCCCATATCCAGCGGCAGATCAAAATCCTGCAACTTGCCCGCGAAATAGGCATCCAACTGCGCACAGGCCTCGCGCAACAGCGGGCTGACTTGCGTCGTCCGCCCGCTCCACGACAGTCCCGTGATCATCCCACCCGCCTCGGCCACCGCAACGGCACCCAAAGGCGAGTGGTAGACCATCTGCTGCAAAGGCTCTGCCTGCGGCATAGGCCGGCCTAGCCCAGCGCCTCGTTGCAGCGCTTGCAGGTATGGGCATGTGCGTGGCTGCCAACGTCGGGCAAAATCTGCCAGCAGCGCTGGCACTTCTCGCCCGAGGCATGTTCAAACACCACCCCCACGCCCGCAACATCGGGCAAACGGAAGGCCTCATCGGGCATGGCATCGCCGGTCAGCTGAATGCCCGAAGTGATGCAGGCTTCGGCAAAGTTGATCGATTTCAGCGCCGCCAAAATCGCGGTATCAGCCACATGCACCACCGGGGCGGCCTCAAGGCTGGCGCCAATCACCTTGGCGCTGCGCTGCACCTCCAGCGCACCGTTGACCACACGGCGCACGGCCCGAATGCCCTCCCATTTCGCGGCCAGCTCTGGGTTGAGCCACGCGCTCGGCGTCTCGGGCAGATCCAGCAAATGCACCGAGGTGCCCGCCTGCGGGAACCGCGACAGCCAAACGTCTTCCATGGTAAAGACCAGCACCGGCGCAAGCCAGGTGGTCAGACGGTGGAACAGCAGATCCAGCACGCTGCGCGCGGCACGGCGGCGCAGACTGTCGGCCGCATCGCAATAAAGCGCGTCTTTGCGCACATCGAAATAGACCTGAGACAGCTCGGTGGTGGCAAAGGTGAACAGCTTGGTAAACACGCCTTGGAAATCATAGCGCGCATAGCCCGCCCGCACCTCGGCGTCCAATTCCGCCAAACGGTGCAGCACCCATTGCTCCAGCTCAGGCATATCGGCCGGGGCAACCCGCTCGGCCTCGTCAAAGCCCGCCAGATTGCCCAAGACAAAGCGCATGGTGTTGCGCAGCCGGCGATAGCTGTCGGCCACGCCTTTCAAGATCTCTTTGCCGATGCGCAGATCAACAGTGTAATCCGATTGCGCCACCCAAAGCCGCAGAATATCCGCGCCATATTCCTTGATCACCTCTTCAGGTGCGACGGTATTGCCGATGGATTTGGACATCTTCATGCCCTTTTCATCCAGCGTAAAGCCATGCGTCAGCACCCCGCGATAGGGCGCGCGCCCCTTGGTGCCACAGGCCTGCAACATCGACGAATGGAACCAACCGCGGTGCTGATCAGTGCCCTCCAGATACAAATCCGCAATGCCGTCAACGCTGCCATCCTCGCGGTCGCGCAAAACAAAGGCATGCGTTGACCCCGAATCGAACCATACGTCCAAAACGTCATTGACCTTGTCATAGGCCTGCGGATCAACGATGCCCTCCAGCATCTTTTCCTTGAACCCCTCCACAAACCAAACATCGGCACTGTCGGCCTCAAAGGCCGCCTTGATCCGCGCGTTCACCTCAGCGTTGCGCAGCAGGAAATCAGCATCAGTTGGCAAAGCGCCTTTCTTGACAAAACAAGTCAGCGGCACCCCCCAAGCGCGCTGCCGCGACAGCACCCAATCGGGCCGCGCCTCCATCATCGCGTTCAAGCGGTTGCGCCCGGCAATCGGCGTCCAGCTCACCAATTGGTTGATCGAGGTCAGCGCCCGCTGGCGGATCGTCTCGCCATAGCTTGACATGCCATCGTCCAAGGGCTTGTCGATCGCGACGAACCACTGCGGCGTGTTGCGATAGATCACCGGCGCTTTGGACCGCCAAGAATGCGGATAGCTGTGCTTCAGCTTGCCCTTTGCAAACAGCGCCCCCTGCGCGTGCAGCGCCTTGATATTGCTGACATTGCCAGCACCCTCTTTGCCGTCCGCGTTGATGATGAACTGCCCGCCAAACAGCGGCAGGCTGGCGCGATAGCTGCCATCGGCCTCGACGTTATAGGTCATCGGCAGGCCATATTTCAGACCCATCTGATAGTCATCATCACCATGGCTTGGCGCGGTATGCACAAAGCCCGTGCCCGCATCATCGGTCACATGATCACCCGCCAGCATCGGCACATCATAATCCCACTCGCCCGCACCGGCCTCGATGCCGCGATAAGGATGCGCCAAAGCCAAGCCCTGCAACTGATCGGCCGGCACATCTTGCAGCCGCACAAAGCGCTCGACCTTGGCCGCCGTCATCACCGCCTCGGCCAAAGCATCCGCCAAAAGGATCACCTCCCCCGCCACAGCGGTGGAATGCTCGCCAACCGCCTCAACGCGGTAAAGCCCATAAGCAATCGCCGGGTTAAACGCCACCGCACGGTTCTGCGGGATCGTCCAAGGCGTCGTGGTCCAGATCACAACCCCGGCTTTCATCTTGGCAAAAATATCCCCGCCGGAGGCCCCGGCCAACACAGGGAACCGCACCCAGATCATATGGCTGGTATGATCGTGATATTCGATCTCGGCCTCGGCCAAAGCGGTCTTCTCCACCGGCGACCACATCACCGGCTTGCTGCCCTGATACAGGCTGCCGTTCATCACGAACTTCATGAATTCATCGGCGATCACCGCCTCGGCGTGGTAATCCATCGTCAGATAAGGCTTTGGCCAATTGCCGGTGATGCCCAAGCGCTTGAACTCCTCGCGCTGGATGTCGATCCAACCCTCGGCGAACTTGCGGCATTCCTGACGGAAGGCCACCACATCAACGTCGTCTTTGTTCAGCCCTTTGGCGCGGTATTGTTCCTCGATCTTCCACTCGATCGGCAGGCCGTGGCAATCCCAGCCCGGCACATAGCGCGCGTCTTTGCCCATCATCTGCTGGCTGCGCACCACCATATCCTTCAGGATCTTGTTCAGCGCATGGCCGATGTGCAGATGGCCGTTGGCATAGGGGGGGCCGTCATGCAGGGTAAAGGCCGGCCGGCCGGCGGCTTTTTCGCGCAAACGGTCATAAACCCCAATCTCTTCCCAGCGCGCAAGCCACTCGGGCTCGCGTTGCGGCAGGCCTGCGCGCATCGGAAAATCGGTCTCGGGCAGAAAAACGGTATCGCGGTAGTCAGGTGTGGTTTGCTCAGCGCACATCGCGGCGGTCCTTAAACTTGAGAATATCGGCCCGAACTCCATCGGGAAGGGGGTGCCATGCACCAAAACCCCGGCGTCTGATCGCTCAGAGCGCCGGGCCGATAATTCGGAAAATGCTCACGAATTGGCGGTCCATCCGCGCCTTATAGGAAAGGCCGAGCGGGCGGTAAAGGGGCCTGCGACGTTGCGACCCCTTGTGATGCCACAGCAAAGCCCCGATCTTGCCGCGATGGATCACGCCCCCCCTGCCCGCTTTGCGATCACGGCCACCGAAATTCAGGCGGTGGTGACCGCCTTTTACGCCGATGTGCGCCGCCACCCGCAGCTGGGCGCGGTCTTTGCCGCCCATGTCGGCGATTGGCCCGCGCATGAGGCCAAGATCACCGCCTTTTGGTGCAACGCCATTTTGCATCAGCGCGATTATGACGGCAATCCGATGGCCGCGCATAAGGCGGCGGGCAATGTGCGGCCGGGCATGTTTGACGCTTGGCTTGGCCTGTTTGACCAAAACCTTGCGCGGCTGCTTGCGCCCGATCAGGCGCAGGCTTGGTCGGCGCTGGCGCACCGCATTGGGCGCGGGCTGCGCTATGGCCTGCTCGAGCCTGCGCGCGCGCCATCGGGGGCGCCACGGCTCTTTTAACGAAAACGCGCTCTGGGCTATTGGACTGAAGCCGACATCACGCTATGGTTGAACCCAGCGGAGGATCCATGCGCGCACCATCTTTAAACGTTCTGGGCGAAAGCCTTATGCCTTGTTCCACCAGCCCGATGACGGGATTTTTTCGCAACGGCTGTTGTGACACCGGCCCGATGGATCAGGGCCTGCATACGGTCTGCGTGCGGGTCACGGCAGAATTTCTGGCCTATTCGCGCTATCTGGGCAATGATTTGTCAACGCCGCGGCCGGAATACAGCTTTGCAGGCCTGAAACCGGGCGATCAATGGTGCCTTTGCGCCAGCCGGTTCCTGCAAGCCCATGAAGAGGGCGTCGCCCCGCCCGTAAACCTTGCCGCCACCCATCAGCGCAGCCTGAGCGTGGTGACGCTTGAAATTTTGCAGTCCTACGCCGCCGATTGATCCGGCAAGCGCAGAGTTCCGGCCTCGTCGCGCATCAGATCTTCGATAAACAGGCTTAAAAGCTGCGTGCGCCCTGACACGCCAGCTTTGCGATAAATCGCATTGGTCTGGGCCTTGACGGTGCCCTCGGAAGTGCAGCGCAGGGTCGCAATCTCGGGTGTAGACAGACCCTTGATGGCAAAAAGCGCCACATCTTTTTCGGCAGGCGTCAGGCCCCAATCTTCAAAACTCGCCGCCAGCAGATCCATAAAGGCGCCCGAGGCGCGGCTTAGACGCTGCTCGGCTGCGCGCCGTGCCTTGATCGCCACCCGCAGCATCGCCCCACCCAGCACAAGGCCAATCACCAAACCAAGGGCAGCCCAAACCTCCATAAACTCGCGCAATTGCCACGGCAGCGGTTTGCTGGTGATGCCAATCAACGACGACAGGATGTCCGAGACAAAAAACACCGCGCAAAGCGCCTGCAACACGAAGATCGCCAAGATAAAGGCCGGATGCTTCATGCAGCCTCCCTGAGCCCAGGTGCGGCGGCGGCCTTAATCATGGCGCTCGCCGTCATGGTCATCCCCTTCGCTGCGGGTGTCGTCGCCGTGGTCGTCTTGG
>NZ_DAIPZF010000024.1:0-50662 GCF_036782355.1 Cypionkella sp. | reverse complement strand
CAGGCGAATGCCTCCAAGCAAGGCGTGTTGCAGCTGCTGCAAGGCTAAGTTTCAAAAAGGTAATCCTTAAAAGGCCCCCACTCGGGGGCCTTTTTTATGCGCGGCATAAAGGATAAAAGACCCCATTCCAGGCTTTTGCACTGGTGATGGATACAGCGCGAACCTCGAAGGCAAATGTTGCGGAAATCGTTCGCTATTTAAGCCAACGGCCTAGCGGAAGGCTGCTGCCCAATGCGGCGTTTTGGTTGAAGAAATGAACTAAGGGCAGGGTCACTTGCGTCTCGGGGCTGTCGGTTTCGTCAAAGAACTGAATCTCGACGCCGTACCCTGCCAAGGGCGCGTAAAGCGCCTCGTCATCCTTGTACTGTGTTTTGGTCATTGCATGCTCCTCATATCTTAAGAAAAGCTATGCAAAACCGATGCCAATTCAGGTGAGTGCAAGATCCGTAATAACCACATCTTCAATGACGGGTTTTAGCTCTAGCTTTATCAGCTGGTCATTCACGGCGATCAGGATCTGCGCCAAAAGGGCTTGGCGACCTTCACGGCTGCGCAGGGTTTCTTCGCTGACACCAATCAAAGCCGTTACAATAACAGGACGAATTTGCGGCTCAAATTCTTCCAGCTTGGCAATGGTCGCATCGCTTTCCCAGGTTGACTGATGGATCGAAAGCGCCAATTGCAGTTTGTACAAGCGCTTTGAGGTGTCAAAGTTTCCGGTAAAAGGAACCGGAATTTCAAAATACCGATAGCTTGGCAACAAAAGCGAGGGCGCAATCGGTTGACCATTGGCATCCAATTGCACATCTGCTGCCACCTCAGCGATGACGGGCGCCTCGGCGGGTTCAGGAATGAGCCCGTGTTCAATCCGATAGGCCGTTAAGCGATCGCTTTGACCTTGCACTGAAATGTGCCCAGCCGAAAAGCCGCCCGCGACCAAAGCCGCCGGCATCACATAGGTGGCAAAAAAACCAAGGGCCTCTTTGATCATTGCTTTATTTCCCCGGGTATAGCTCTCAGAAAATTAAAACGACGCAAATTCCCTAAATATTAGAGTCTGGCCCGCAGATTGCAACCTGAAGGCATGACAATTCGAAATTGGTTCCTTGCCACTCTGATATTAAGCCTTTGCCAAATTTGGTCAACGGTCGGTCAGGCTGCATCATCACCTGATTGCGAGGCTATTGCCGCACGGCTTGGTGCAGCAGCAGGGCTGCCAGATGGTCTGCTGCCGGCGATTTCCCGCATTGAGTCTGGCCGTTCGGGAAAAGGCGGCACCAAAGCTTGGCCTTGGACGCTTAATACCGGCGGGCAGGGGCATTATTTTGAAAGCAGCACTGACGCTTTGGCTTTCTTGCAAACTTTTCTTGCGAAAGGGCAGCGCAATGTTGATATCGGCTGCATGCAGATCAATTATCGCTGGCACGGCGAACGCTTTGCCTCGCTTGCTGCAATGATGGATCCAGAACAAAATATCGCTTATGCCATCGAGTTTCTAAAAACCCTGCGTGCGCAATCTGGCAGTTGGAGCGCGGCGGTTCAGCGGTATCATTCCAATGATCCAGATCGCGGCACTGCCTATCATGCCAAGTTTTTGGTGACGTTAAATAGGGTGCAAGAGGGGCGGACGGGCAACGGGCAGGGCGTAGACGCTCGCCGCCCCAGCACGGGCCCTGCCAGATCTATTGGCGGGTTATTTGCCGCCAATGAGGCCGCCTCGGACGGTCCTTTGGTGCCAAGGATCAGCGCGCCGGGCCGTTCTGACAGCGCCGATGCCTATGCGCATTTGCTTGCCGTGCTGAAAGTTGCGGATGCCGAAGTGCCCAAAACGCCGCAAGCCCCGATTGTTTTGGCCAATCGGCTAGAGCAGGGCGAAATCGGGCGTCGCTGGCAAGATGTTGAAAGGTTTCGGATTTTCTTTCGCGACCAGCCCGAGGGCTGAGAGCCGCCGCTCAGCGTAGATAGTCAAAAAGCGATTGTTGGCTGATTTTTGAAAAGGCCTGCTGTGTGGCGTCGCGGTTTAGTAAAAGTGTTTGCAAGCGCGTGATAAGGTCTGCCAGATCGGCATCGGCAATTTCCGATTTGGCTTTTTGGACAAAAACCGACTGCTCCTCTAGGTTCGAGTGTTGCACCATGGCAGCATTGGCATAGGCGCCGATTTTGGCACGCTGCGTCGAGATGTGATTGGTCACATTTGACAAAAGCCCCACCGAAGCTGTGATGGCCTGGTCTGCATCGGCCAAGGTTTGCGCAGGCCCAGCCGCAGTGCCGCTGGCATCCAGTGGCGTAAGGGTCAGCGCGCCCCGCAGCGGATCTTGCGCGGTTTTTTGACCGGAAACCTGATAATTTGTCAGCTGAATTGCACCTTTGGCAAGGTCAGTCAGCACAAAGCTGCCAGTGCCTGCCTCGGCGATAGCGGTGATCCCCGTGATCGAGGTCTGGGCATTGATCGCAGCAATCAGAGCGCCAGGCGAGCCGTCAATGATCTCGGCTGAAATATGTGCCGCGCCCTGACTGCCGGTTAGGGTAAAGCTTTGCTGCATTGGGCTGCGGCCTGCCGAGACCGTAACCCGCGCCCCGCCAGCGGTGTCGAGTGTGGCCGAAGTTGCCAGACTGTTCGAGGTGGTCAGCGCCTGCGACAACCCACGCAGCACTTCGAAAACCGAGATTGGCCCCTCGGCAGTGCCGACGCGCATAAAGGCGGTTGCGCCGTCGATACCGGTTGAAAGCTCGGTCGTGTCCGAGACCTTGATCCGATGCTGGCCCAAATCGCCTTGATAGCTGATCCGCCCATCCAAGCCTTCCGTAAAGCTTGCACCCTGAGCCTGAAAGCCACCAAACAACGACATTCCAAGCGTGTCTTTGGTATTTGCCAAGGACACAAGGCTTTCGGTGATCTGGTCAACTTCGATCCGCATCGCTTGGCGGTCGGCGGCGGAATAGGTGTCGTTGGCGCCTTGAATGGCCAGCTCGTAGGCGCGCGTGGTCAGGGTTTCCACCTGCGACAGCACGTTGTCGGCAAGGTTCAGCCGGTTTTCGGCGCTGTTGATATTGGATTGATAGCGCTGGATACGGGCGTCAATTTCCTCGGCGGCAGAGAGGCGGGCCGAGTCCACGGGGGCCACCGATGGCGCAAGATCTTTCTTGCCGGTGGCAATCTGCCTTTGGTAGCCCACGGCCAGATCGTTCATCTGGCCCAAAAGCCGCACCGTCTGGTCATTGAATTGCTTGGTGCTGATTGCCATTTTAAGCCTCTTTTGGTTAACGAAGTGCGTCGAGAAGGGATTGCAGCAGTTCCGTGGATGTCCGCAAAACCCGTGCCAAGGCCTGATAGGCTTGTTGTTGCTCCAGCATGCGGGCGGCTTCGGTATCTAGGTTTACACCAGAGTATTCTGCATCTTGTTCGGCGGCTGCGTCGCGGCGCGCCATAGCTTCGCTGGCATTCACCTTGGTGGCGCGGGTCTTGGCGCCAACTTCGGTCACAATGGCACCAAAGCTTTCGCGAAAACCTCCTACACCGGTCCCTGCATCTTTGGATTCCAGCGCCATCAGCGCAAGAATATTACTGGCGTCACCCGTTCCTTTCAGATTGGCCGTGACCGTAAACTGATCGCCATTGGCCAGCGCGCCATTCAGCCGGAAGGTATAGCCTGCCGCCGAAATAAGCCCGTCTGCGCCCAGATACCGCGTTGCAATCGAACTGCCGCTGGCCTGATCGATAATCTCAATCCGCCCGCTGGCCGCATCCATGACGCGCAAAGACAGGCTTGGGATTTCGGCGCTTTGTTGGGGCTGTGGCGGGCTCAGGGCGCTGGCGATAATGCGGCCGCCGTTGCCTGTTACCAGCACGATCAGATCTTCATTGGGAACGCCGCTCAGGCGCAGACGATCGCCGGTTTGGGCAAGACTTGATCCCGAAACTTGCAGCGCTGCGCCATCGACTGCGTCAAACCGCAGGCCGCGCTCGGTCAGGGTCACTTGCGCGCCTGCGGTGAATAGGCCAAGGGTTTTTGCATCGTCGCCCGCCAGAAACCGCAGGCTGTTTTGATCATTTCCCGCGGTCGAAAGCTGGATCTGCGGCGCAGCGTTTGCGTTTTTCACAACCGCAAAACTGACCCCGCTTGGCAGCCCCGTGGCTGAAAAGGTTTGCGTGGCAAGATCATAGCTGATCGTGGCCGTGCTGACCGCGCCGGCGTAATCAAGCTCGAGAGTAAAGCTGGCATCGGCCAGCGGCGGCGTAAAGGCCCGTCCGGTGATCTGGCGTGCAGCGGCAGAGGTCAGGCCGAAAGCTGCCGCAAGCGCGCTTGGCGTATCGGGCGAAAGTGTTAGCGCCTGACCTGACAGCGTGCCATCGCTTGCCGCAAGACGCAGCCTGTTGCTGGGGTCGAAATAGGCCGTCACGCGATCGGCTTCGGGGCCGGTCACGCTTATCTCGCCACCTACCATCTCAAGCTGATAGGTTTCGCGGCCCAGCATCACAGAGATCCGCGTGCCTTCTGTGGGCAGGCTGGCCAGCGCCACGCCTGTCAGCGCAGGTACGGCACCTTTGGCTCGTAGGCTTTGCGCCATTGCGCTGGCCACGGTTGATGGCAAAAGATCGGTCAGGCTGTTGGCCTTTAGGCTGACGGTTTCTCCGCCAATGCTTAAGGACAGTGTCGTCGCCCCCACCGAGGCCAACAGCCCCTCGGCACCGGCTTCATTGCTATCAAGCCCTTCGGTAAGCTTGAAATCAATCTCTTGCCAGCTGCCGGCCGGATCAAGGCTGCGCTGCATCAGGCCTTGGACAAAGGCATCGGGCTGGCTTGCCATAGCTGCGCCACCGTTAAAGCTGGCGCTAAAGTCCAGCGCCGATGTCAGCGTTACCATGCCGCCCAGCCGCAAGCTGCTGTTGCCTGCTGCCCCGCCCAGTGTTTCTGCTGTGCCGTAAAATGCCCCGCTTGCATCGACTGCGCCAATCTTGAAGGCGCCTCCGCTGCTGGTCACACTGGTCAAGGCCAAATCATCGCCGAGCGTGCTGCTAAGAGCCAAACGCTTGCCGTCATTGCTCAGGCTGGCGCTGAAGCCTGTGGCGCTGCTTTGGGCATTCAGCGCGCGGGCCAGTTCGGTGAGAGAACCATTCGAGACGCCGGCGCTGATCGTGATAGCCGTGCTATTGGCCCCAATGATCTGAAACGAGATCACGCCGTCGGGAACCTCGGAAAAGGCAAGCTTAGTACTAGCATCGGCGTGAATGCCGGTATCGGCTGACTGTTTGTTGATCAGAGAGGCGATATAACCCGCCATGGCACCTTGGGGCAGGGCGATGGGGCTGGTCTCGCCCGCAAGCGTCAACACAAGGCTGCCGCCCTCGCTTGAGCGCGCGGCCAAGCTGCTGCCGGCCTGCTGATAGGGGGCAAATCCCGCGCCGCCAAGTGTCAGGCTTGCGCTGCCGCTTGCGCTGGCCCGATCCACAGTCATGCCGCGATAGCTGGTGTTCAGATAGTCTGCGCGATACTCTGCATCGGGCAAAAAACCGTTCGCGGCCGTCAGATAGCGGATGACATCGGCTTGGCTGAGAGCGGTGCCTGCGATCTGCACACCTTCTCGGGTAAAGACCTGAATATCGCTGGCGCTCGAGATGCGCGGCGTCACCGTGCCTGTCACACCGCCAAGGCTGCCGGCGCCAAGGCTTGCTGTCTGCGAGGCAAGCGTCAGGTTTGTGCCCGCACCCGCGGCGTAAAGCCCAAGATCGGCAAGGCTCAAGCCGTTGGCATCTGTCAGCGCCCCTGTGTTAAGCGCTTTGGCAATCTGCTCTGTCGTGCCGGCATCGCCTGCCAGTGGCGAATTGTTCGGCCAGCTGAAACTATGCGATCCCGCATAGGGGCCGTCGGCAAGGGTCAAGCTTAGGCCCGCCGCCGTGCGGGATTGTTCGGTGGTTAGGGTAAAGCCGATCTGCTCTTGTCGTGTCAGCGAGACCAGATCGACGCTTGCCGTGCCCGCAGGAATAAGCCCAATCGCACCATTTTCCCGCAAGCGCGCGCCTGCAAGCCCCGAGACATCATTGCCCGTCACATCCGAAAGCAGCGGCAGGTTTGCTGGATCTATCTTGCCGCTGCCAACAAGGGTGACCTCGGCGCTGCCCATGTTGCCAGCATCCGCGCTGGCCATAACCATTGCCGCGGCCGCCAGTTCCTCGGGGCGCTTCAGCAGGAACCGCATGTTTTCAGCCTTGCCCACCGAAGGCGCCAAGATAAAGCTGTCGCCATTCGCCGGTTGGCCGGTGATCGTAACGGTGACCCCCTCCAAAACAATCTTGGCTTTAGGGCTTTTGACCAGGCTGCCATCGGCCAGCGTGCCGATCCAATTTGCAGTTTTACTGTCATAGATAAAGCTTGCGGGCTGCGATCCGCTGGGGATCACCTGATCGGCGCTTACCGAGGTCGAGAAATCGCCCAGATTGGTCTGAGGACGCGCGATCGACCAAGCGTCAGCGCTGAACATCATCCCGCCCGCGCTGCCGTCCAAAGACAGACCCTGCGCATGCACTCTGTTGAAATCGGTGGCCAATTGCTTTGCAAGCGCGTCCAGTTTGTCCAAGGTTGAAGAGACGGTCTCATAGGCGGACATTAAGCCCGCCAAACGCCCCGAGGTGACTTCCTGTGTCTCGGAAAGTCCCTGGTTTTGGCCCGCCAACACAATCAGACGGCCGTCCCCCTCTTGCACTGCCAAAGATCCAACATCGGTGACAGTGCCCAAGATTGGCCCATTGCCCGAGGCCCCCAGCCGCAGCTTTACGGCACCATTCGACATGGTTTCCAAGGTGGTGCCAATGTATTGCGACAGATTAGACAGGGTGTTATCGCGCGAGTCCAAAATCGCGTTCGCCCCCGATCCTGCCGAAGTGGCAATGACCTGACGCTGGGTGTTTTGCAGCCCCGAAAGCAGCGAGTTTACCTCGGTTACGGTGATTTTCGCCTGTGCTAAAATCTGATCTTTCAAACTGGAAAGCGCCGAAGCCGTCTGGCCAAAGGCCCCCGCCAAAGCCTCGCCTTGGCTCATCGCTACCACGCGCCCTGACAGATCGGCAGGGGCTTGGGCGATCGAGCTGAGACCGTCAAAAAACTCGGTTAAGAAATAGGTCAGGTCGTAGTCACTGGGCAGAATCGTTTTTTCAAGCGCCTCCAGGCTAACTTGGCTGGCTTCTGCCTCACCAAAATCTGCCGTAGCACCGCGGGTTCGGCTGGCAAGAAACTCATCAAAGGCGCGGGCAATGTCAGTTACCTGAACACCTAATCCGGTTTGATCGGAAATTGTGGTGATGTCACTCGAGCCGCCAGAGACTTCGCTCAGTGAGATTTCGCGGCGCCGATAGCCTTCGGTGTTGATATTGGCAATGTTTTGGCCGGTAACCGCCAGCGCCTTGCGATAGGCTTGGATCCCACTAGAGGCGATGTCGAGAAGGCTTGACACCGGATCATTCCCCCTCTTTCGGCAGGCTCTTGGCGAATTGTGCGTAAAGCGCGTTGGCTATGCCCAGATCGGCTTGCCCTGCCACAGAGCGCGAATATTCGTTGTCGAGCATGGATTGAAAGGCGTCGTCCTTATCGCTTTCAAACAGGCCATCTGCCAATTTCGCCTGATGCCCCTCGGCCATAATCATGCGCACGAACATCGCCTCGAACTCCTCGGCGGCCTGGCGCAACTCGCCCGCCCCTGCGTTGCGGGTCGAGATATTTGGCCGGCCAAAGCCTGCATCTTGGGCGGGTAAGGGCAGGGGAAGCGCTGCGAGTTTGTCCATCATCTGTCCTCAGATCACCAAAAGTTCGGCATGCAGCGCGCCGGCTTCATGCAGGGCGTCCAGAATGGCCACAAGATCCGAGGCCGAGGCCCCAACTGCGTTGATCGCATCCACCAAAGACGACAGCGAGACGCCGGCATCAAAGACAAAGGCGCGCACATTCGGTTGATCGACCGAAATCTGGCTGTTGGGTGTTACCGTTGGCGCCGCAGGGGTGACGACGGTTTGATTGCCGTTCATCGCTACATTTGAATTCGGGGTGACAGTGGGGTTTTCGTTGACCTTCACCGTCAGGGACCCATGCGTTACCGCAGCTGGCGTCACGCGCACATTGCCGCCGATCACGATGGTGCCGGTGCGCGAATTCACGATCACCCGTGCCGGAGGTTCAGCATCCTTAATCTCGAGATTTTCTAGCAAGGAAACAAAGGAAACCCGCTGCGATGCATCTTGCGGCGCGCGCACGCGGATCGAACTTGAATCCAGCGGCACCGCGACGCCTGCGCCGAACATCTCATTGATCGCCTCGGCCATATTATGCGCGCCCGTGAAATCGCCGCGGTTCAGGTTCAGGATCAGGTTTTCAGTTTCCAAAAAGCTGGTCTCAACCATTTTTTCAACCGTGGCCCCGCCCAAAACCCGACCTGTTGTCGGGATATTCACCACCAGGGAGGATTGGTCAGCCCCCTCGACACCCAGACCGCCCACCACAAGATTGCCCTGCGCGATGGCATAGGTCTCGCCATCGGCCCCCAAAAGTGGCGTCATCAGCAAGGTGCCGCCGCGCAAAGACTTGGCCCCGCCCACGGTCGACACGGTCACATCCATCTTCTGCCCTGGTTTGATAAAGGCTGGCAGCTCGGCCGTCACCATAACCGCGGCCGCGTTCTTGGCATTCAGCCCCGCAGCATTCGTGACAATACCAAAACGCGACACCATCGCCTCCATCGATTGCAGCGTCAGGCCGGTGCTGCCATCGCCCGATCCCGCCAAGCCCACAACAATGCCATAGCCAATCAATTGGTTGCCCCGCACGCCCGCAATCGAGGAAATATCCTTGATCCGTTCTGCCGAGGCAAAACTTGGCAAAAGCAGGATCAAAGTGGTGATTGCGATGCGCAATAAAGGCGTCATGGCGTTGCTCCTTAAAACGGATTTACAGATGTCAAAGCGCGGCCAAGCCAGCCTTGTTTGCCGGTGTCTGCCAATTCGCCAGCACCGACATATTTAATATCAGCATCCGCAATACGATCAGACTGCACGACGTTATCCGAAGAAATATCCTCGGGACGTACGATGCCTTTGACGCGAATATATTCATCGCCATTGTTCAGCGTCAGCCGCTTTTGGCCCAAGATTTCCAGATTCCCGCCGGGCAAGACGCGAATGACATGCACCGAAACCTGCCCTGTCAGCGAATTCGACTGCGCCGCAGACCCTGATCCCGTAAAATTCTGGTCTGTGCCCGTTGCCAACTTGGTGCCGAGGGTAGAACCCAAAAGTGGCACAGCCAAATTCGCGTTGCTTGATTTCGCCGCAGCTGCGTTTTGCGATTTTGTGGCCGAAAAGCTTTCTGTGAAGGCGACGGTTAAAATATCGCCCACGCGTCCCGCGCGTCGGTCAGTGGCAAAAAGCCCAACCTGAGCGCTGGAATAAATTCCACCCGTCGGCATTGCCATAGGATCCATTGCCTCGGGCAGGGTGTACACGGGCTGATAATCGACAGACGCCTTTTCTTCGATCACTTCCGAGCAGGCGCTTAAAGCCAAAAGGCACAATCCGATTTTTGCAGCAACATTCGCCGTCATGATGCGTTACCTTACAGATTATTCGAGATATATTTCATCATTTCATCAACCGCGGTGATTGATTTCGAGCTGACTTCATAGGCCCGTTGCGTCTCGATCATATCGACAAGTTGTTGAACCACATTGACGTTCGAGCCTTCCAAATAGCCTTGAGTGATTTTACCAAAGCCGCCTTCAAAGGGGTTGCCTTCAATCGGCGCACCAGATGCTGGTGTCTCAACCACAAAGTTTTCCCCAATTGGCTGCAATCCGCGCGGATTGGTGAAATCGACAAGCGTTAATTGACCAACTTCTTGCGGCGAGGAAGACCCCCCAACCAAAACTGTGATCACGCCATTTGCGCCGACGTTAATTTCTGTTGCGCCATCTGGAATTTGGATCTCTGGTTGCACCACATAGCCCGAGGCCGTGGTCAAAGTGCCATTTGCGTCACGCGAAAAGGCGCCATTTCGGGTATAGCCCATTCGCCCATCTGGCAGCAGAACCTGAAAGAAGCCTTGGCCATCGATGGCCATATCCATCGAGTTTTCGGTGCTGGTTAGACTGCCTTGGGTATAAAGCTTGTCGGTCGAAACCAGCCGCACCCCGGTTCCAATGGTGGACGAGGAGGTCAGCATCGTTCCATCAGAAGTTTGCGCGCCACCCGAGCGCATCACTTGATAAAGCAGGCTTTCAAAATTCGCGCGATCGCGTTTAAAGCCGTTTGTATTAACGTTTGCCAAGTTGTTGGCAATGATCTGCATCTTAAGCTGTTGAGCATTAAGACCGGTTGTCGCAACATGCATAGCGCTGGAAGACATGGCTCAAGTCCTTTTGAAACTGATACAAGGACTATTGCAAACGCCGTGCCAGACCGGCTTATAAAAATGAGTTACTCGTTGGGCATGCGCAACAATTGCGCGCCGCCTTCGTCTAATTCTTTCGCTGCCGATATAAGCTTCAGGTTTATCTCAAATTGGCGCTGCATCTGCATCGAATTCACCAGCTCCTCAACTGGATTAACGTTCGAGGCCTCCAAGGCGTTTTGCATGATCGTTCCCGATTGATCAGGCGTAATAGCTGATCTGTCAGCATAGCGAATATGGCCATCAAGATCTTTGACTAACTTTGATTGCGGCGTCGTGGTTCCGATAAATCCCGCTGAAATAAAAGTGCCCGCTTCGGCTTGCAGCGGATTGACCAGAATCTCGCCGATTTGGGTGATCTGAATTTCACGGTAGGCTGGCACGTTCAACGGCTGCATCGTGCTGGACATCATAAGGCTGCCTGCGCCGTCAGTGAGCTGACCTTCGGCATTTGTTTTGAGGTCGCCGCGCCGTGAAAGAGCAAAGTTATTATCACCTGGGTCGGTGATAAAATAAGACTCATCGACTAAAGCTACGTCGGTTGGCAAATCAGAAGGGTTGATTGCGCCGGATTCTTCAGAAAACTGAGCCGGCCCCATTTCCAAAGCAAAGGCGCGCGCGCTCAGCTGACCGTTATCAAGTAAAAAGCCGCTGCCGCCTTCGTTTGGCATTTCACGGCGAAACCCAGGAACCACCATATTGGCCAAATTCTGTGATGTGGTATAGCGAATATCATAGATATTGCGAATTGAATTCAGCGCAGTGTGGATCATGCGGTCCATGGGTTTCGTCCTTTTAAGCGACCCTTACATCCGGATATTAATGATGGTTTGGGTCAGGGTGGTCGTGGTCTCAATTGCTTTGGCCGAGGCTTGGAAGTTCCGCTGGGCGGTAATCAAGTTGACCAATTCTTCTGTGATATCAACGTTTGAGCGTTCCAAAGAACCGGATTGAATGCTGCCGAACCCCTCGGATCCCGCCTCACCCACTTGCGGCGTTCCCGAAACGGCTGTCGCAACATAGGTGGCATTGCCCACCTGCTTTAGTCCGTTTTGGTTATTAAACGTTGCAATCATGATTTTACCCAACGGCTTGTTCTGACCGTTCGTGTAGTTTGCACGAATCGTGCCAGAACTGTCGATTTCAAGACCATCAAGTCGGCCCGAAGTGTAACCATCCTGTTCAACTGACAAAACCGAGAAGGGCTGTGCATATTGGGTCGAGGATGCGAAGTCGACATCAAGCGAGATCGAAAACCCATCGGCCTGTTGTTCGAAATGCACCATATTCTTTGGGCTAACAAGCTTACCGGTTTTGTCGAAAGTCAGTTCACCCTCATCGATATAAAGCGGATAATAGCCTGTAACCATATTATCTGGCGGAGATTTTACCACATTGCCATCCGCGTCAACATAAAGCGCCACACCATCGGCATCTTTGGCTTGCACGAGATTGTAGATTTTAGGGACAGATCCAACCCCCAACGGCACATCTTCAAGCCCAAGCTGCGCCGTCCCTTTTACCTTGATTGTCGAGGTATCGCCGGTGGTGCCTGTCATAAACGTAAAGTTATTGGTTGCTGCAGAATAGCGAACAGTCACACCGCCAACACCCTCGCCGGTCAGAGTATCGGCAATCTGGTTTATTTTCTCTTCAAGCGCTGTGGCAAGGGTTGTACCTACATAATTTCCAGGTGGAATTTCAATGATCCCGGCAATGCCGTTCACCGAGATATTAAATATGTTTTCACCACCATTACCAGTAAGACGGAATACTTGGGTCAGATCGCTTTGAGCAGCGCGGCCCGTCGCAATTGCAGGCTGCGAGGCGAGTCCGGTTCCCGCGTTAAAAAGGTAATCCGACTTTGTCACACCAAAACCGAAGACCGCATTTTCACCACCGCCAATAATCCGATTGTCCAGGTTGATGACCTCGCTTGCATCCACAGTGCCATCCCCATTCAGGGTTCGGCGCCCAATCTGGATATTCGAGGCTTTTTGCGATGCCGTGACGCCGATGGCACCATTGGCTGCAATCTTTTCACCTGTTGTACCTGAATTGATTACGAAAGATTTCGTGTCTGATTTGTAATTGACCGTGACACCATAGCGCTTGTCGTTCAGCTGAATCTCTTCGCCGTCGGCAACAAAGCTTTCGGCTGACAGGATTTCACCGCCGCGAATAAGCACCTGAGAGGCATTGCCACTGTCTGGAATGCCAAGATTATTTGTATCTTGGGCATCTGCCGATCCATAAACTGTGAAGGAGTTAAAGTTTGATCCTGTGCCAGTGCCTAAAACTGTTCTGTCGACAGAGAATTGCAGCCTTTGATTGATCTCGTCGTAAGAAACCTTAATTGCAGGATTGGTCTCATCGACCCAATTCAGCTTGTTGACCGAATTGATGTTCGCAGTTGAAGAGGCAATCGTTGTGGCGTCGGTACCGTCATACAGCAATTTACTCAGGCCAAGGCTGCTAACAGCTTGCAATTCTGTCGCATTCAAGTTGGTTTTGCTAATGACAAAAGCATGATCATAAGAAGAAGCCGCTGTGCTGCGGTTTGCATCCGCACCAATTTCGCGCAGGACGATCTTTGAGCTGTTAAAAGTGGTCAGAACACCCTCTGTGCCATTGTCTGACCCTTCAAAGAAGGCCTGTACGTCAGACGACGGATTGAACAAAAGCGTAATTGGATCGCCCGCAGCGTCAAACGAAAAGCCAGTCTCTGATAAAGAGAGGCCGGAGGCGTCGATTTGGATTTTGGTAAAGCCATTCGCAGTGGTGCCTGCAGAGTCGATCAATCGAACCGTTCTGCCGTTTAAGAGCGCGCCAAATTGACCTGTGGTGGGCCCTTGAAGTTGAATAGTGGCTGATTTTGGGTCGTAGCTGCCCGAGGGCACATACATCGTGATCGTATTTTGGGTCGGATCATAAGTGAACTTATTGGTGTCAGCGGGCGCTTGCAGCAAAACGCTTTTGTCAAAGACCGAAAGCGAGGCTTTATTCCCAAAATTGGAGAAGGCCAGATATTTTGTTTCCGTCGCCGCCGTTATGCCATCAGTTCCGGTATTGTGATCAATCTGGATGATTGCAGGGGCCGTTGGCGTTTGGTCAATTTTCTCGCCTAAAACGCGGGTGAACATGCGGCCATCAACCCCGAGGGTCGCGGCACCGTTGTTGCCTGTGGGATCAATATAATCGTTCAGCGTCGCATTGATGCGCTGCTGAACATGCACCAAGAACTCGTCCTTGGTAAAATCGGGCGAGGCCCCATCAATTGCGATGCCAGACAATTCCGAAACGGAAGTTTCTTTTAAAAGATCGACTGTGATCTTATCTTCGCCAAGCGAGACAGGGCTGCCATCCAGACCAAGTTTGTAAAGATCAATCGTCAGTTCATCATCTACGTTTTGAACGATCTGAAATTTTTTGTCATCGCCATAAGCTTCGTTAATGGCCCGCTCTACCTCGGCGGCAAGCTGGGTGGCATTATATTTTCCAGGCCGCAAATCAATGGACACAGGGGCATCGCTGTCATCGACATTGACCAGCAAGAAATCTTTGCCCCAGAAAACACCCGAATTGCTATTGCCGCCTTCTTCGGTGGCAGAAAACATCAAGGGGTCGGTGACGATTTCAACCAGCTTATCGCCCTCTTCGCCAAAATCAAAACCGGCCTGCTCGCCGCGTATGGAGGCAGGTTGCGAGGCAACCTTGGTTTGTAAATCATCCAGTTTATAAAGTGGAGACCCTTTGCCTTCGAGGAAATAGTTATCATCGGGCACGTGCGTGGTTTGATTGCCAAAGCGGTCAACAAAAATCTGGCTTCCTGTGTCATTCACGGCGGCAACCAAATTTGGATTGATGATCGTATTATTGATCACAAGGCGCGTGTCATATTTATTGGTTGGATCCGTCGCCGAAGCATTTTGGGTTTTGATAAAATAGATCGTGGCGATGGTCGGATTGCCAAGATCGTCAAAGATGGTGATCGAGGTCGAGTTTGTATAACTCTCGGGGTCGTCAGGGTTAAATACATAGCCATTTTCAAACTTGGCCTGGCTTGTGATCACGGGCGCGCCGGCGGGCACGTTCACGCCCAGCTGGATGTTGGATGTCGCATTCGGATCGCCAGAGGTCACCGGCAACTGCAAGGGCACCGCGCTTTCAAGGTCTTTCGCGGTAACAGAGCCATCGGTGTTGACGGGGAAGGTCAGCAGATATTGCCCTGAACTATCAACGACATAGCGGTCATTATCGACGTTGAAAGATCCGTTGCGGGTATAGACCGTTTGCGACGATGTCAGCGAGGGTTTCAGCGCAAAAAAGCCCTGGCCCGAAATCGCAAGATCGAGCGCGTTCAACGAGGACGCAATATTGCCTTGCGTGAACTGCTGTTTGATCCCTTTCAGGATAGCGCCCGAACCGATCGAGGAAGACGAATTCTGCAAGGGCGAGGTGGCGAAGATATCGCCAAATTCAGCGCGGCTGCGCTTGAAACCGGTGGTGCCAACGTTGGCGATGTTGTTCGACGTCGCAGAAATATCTGATTGCGCGCCGTTAAGTCCGGTGAGTGCTGTATAAAACGACATGGGTTTTGCCTTTCGGTGCGGGGATCAGCGGAATTTGGTGATGTCACTGGTGGCGATTTCGCCATAGTCTTGAACGTCCAGCATCATATCATCAGATCTTGTGCCAGCGGCCGATGCGGCCAGAACCCGTGCAAAAACTGATGGTTGCAGGTTTTCTTGACCTTTGCCGATATCAACGGCCACATCCACTTGGATCGCGTGGCGCTTGGCAAGCGTTTCGGGCGGAATGTCAGTCCAGCTAAAGCCGACCAGACCAGAGGGCTGGCTGCCAAGATCCAGTTGGTAAAGATATTCGCCGGTTTCCGCGTCCGAGAACGACACACGCGTGGTGCTCGAGGCCGCGGGCAGGTCGATCACGCCGTTGATCTCGCCATTGCTGTCGGGGCGCGCGATGTTGCCCGGCACCAGAACCGAATGACCCAGCAGGTTAGAGGCCGTCGCCACGCGCAGCTTTTTCATCTCGTCAGAAAGCGCCGTAATCCCCGTCGAGATTTCGCGAATGCCGGTCACGCTGGAAAACTGGGCCATCTGCGCGATGAAATCGCCATTGTCCATCGGGGCAAAGGGATCTTGGTTTTGCAACTGCGTTGTCATCAGCTTCAAGAATTCATCTTGACCAAGGTTGCTGTTGCCAAGTTTCGCATTTGTGGTTTTGCCGGTTGAGGTCGAGATACCCAGTTTGTCAAACAGGGCTTGCTGAGCGGCATTGCTTGGGTCGATGGTAGCCATTGCAACAGATCCTTTTCGGATTAACGGCCCATGTTCACCGTGCGCATCATCAAGCTGCGCAGGGTGGACAGGACTTCAAGATTGTTTTGATATTGGCGCGAGGCTTCCAGCATCTCGACCATTTCTTCGTCGGTATCGACGGCGGCTCGAAAGATATAGCCATCAGCATTGGCCTTTGGATGGTCGGGGGCAAAGACTTTGCCAGGCTCGCGGTCTAGAGCCACGATGCCATCTACGCCCACGGTGGCTAGGCCGGATTTGTTAATTTTTTCAGCATATTGCGTCGCAAAAACCGGTCGCAGCGCCTTGAAGGTATCCTCGGGCGAGCTGCCGACCGAATTGGCGTTTGCAAGGTTAGAGGCAACGGTGTTCAGCCGCGTCATCTGCGACGACATGGCCCGCGCGGCGACATCAAAGACCGAGGTGATCTTATCCATGATTATTCCCCTTTGATCGCAGATTGCAGGCCACTGATGCGGCGATTTAGAAAGCTGAGAGAGGCCTGATAGCGGATCACGTTTTCCGAAAATTGCATCTGCTCGACTGCAAGTTCGACCGTGTTGCCATCCAAAGAGGGTTCGGTCGGAACACGATATTTCAGGTTGGTTGGGCCGCCAACGCCTGCTTGTGGAATGTGGCGGGCGTCACTTGTGTGCAGCGGGCCGCCGGTGTCGAGATGTTTGGCCAGTTCGGCATTGAAATCAAGGTCACGGGCTTTGAAGTGCGGCGTTGCCGCATTTGCGATGTTAGAGGCCAGAATTTCATTGCGCTTGTTGCGCAAATCAAGAGCCTGAGCGTGAACGTTCAAAGAAGCGGCGATACTGTCCATGGCGATACTTGGAGGCCTTGTGTTTTTTAAAGCTGCGAGGTCGAGTTGGAGCGGAATTTGCAAGCACAGTGCCAACTTGTCAGTCTTGGGAGAAAAAAATGTCACCCCCCCTGAAAAACCTTGATGCCCTGCGCAGCCTCCCTGCTTCGGCCGCAGATCCCAAACTCAGCCCAAAGCTCGAGCGCGCGCGCGCCAAGCTCTTGACTGCGCTTGGCAATCTGTCGCTGCTGGATGCTTTGGCGAACTTGCAGGGTGCCTTTGAAGGACAAACAACCGAGGACAACCGGCTTGCCAATCTGGCGGCGCAGACCTGGATCGTGCGGCGGCGGCTGGAGGCTTTGCAAAAGGGGCAGATGCCCGCGCTTGTGCAAGACGTTCTGGCGCCCAAACCCGAGATCTCCTCCAAGCTTAAACTGATGTCCTTGGGCGGGGCAGACGGCGACAGGCTGGCCAAACCAAACCCCGAAACCGAGGCCAGCCCAATCAGTCCAGCAACTCCAACATCAAAACCTTGGCAAAAGGTCAGAATCTTAGCCGAAGCTGAGGTGAACGGGATGGTTTTCTTCGAAGGCTCGACAATCGCGGTCAAGCCAGAAGATGCCAGCAAGCTTGTCAGCGCGGGCAAGGCCGAAGTGGTTGAGGAACCAGCCGTCGCTGCGGCCGAGCCGATCACGCCAGATAAGCCCCCGCGCAAGCCCAAAGCCCCAAGCGCAAAAAAGGCTGGCGCATGAGCAAGCTGGTTTTTGCCTCTCTGCTGTCGATGGGCGCGGTTTTGCACGATTGCGCCGCCTTTCGACGCTTCGAGCAGCTGTCTTTTAGCTGCACAAGCGCGCTCACCGGCCCGTTTGAGCTGCGTGTTATTGACCGATCTGTAGGCGATCGGGTCACTCTTTCGCGCCCCTCTGGCGAGCAGCAGCTGCCCATTGCCAAGACCAGCCAAGATATGCTGATTTTATCGACACCGCCGATCTTATGGATGATTGATCTGAACGCGAAAAGAGTTTTTCTAAGTCAGGGCAAGCAAACCGTGCTGGCTGATTGTCAGGTTAAAAGTTTCAGCATGTGAGGCGCTGACGGGGGATTGGCACGCTTTATGCAAAAGCTGGCTACCCCCCGTGCTTAAAGGAGCCGAAAATGTATGGTACTATTCGATCTGGCATGTCCACTGCGATGCACGAACTTGCCGTAATTTCAAACAACATTGCCAATGCTGGATCGACGGCGTTCCAGCGCAGCGATGTGAGTTTTTCTGATCTTTACGGTGCCGCTTCGGCTGAATCCGTTCAGCGTTTAACAACTGGCCTTGGCAGTGCGGTGGAATCGACCCGCCGGAGCATTTCGCAAGGTAACTTGGCAAATCGCGATGGTGTCTTGAATCTTGCTCTGTCGGGCAGTGGTCTTTTTGTAACGGCCCCCCCCACCACGGATGGGGCGATCAGCGATCGTCGTATTTTTACACGCAATGGTGAATTTTCGCTTGATGCAAGCGGGGATATGCGCGCAACCGATGGGGCTTATATTATGGGCTTCTCAAATTTAGCAGATGGTGCAGAATTGTCTTCTGGATCCTTAACAAAGCTGAATGTGCCCTATGAGAAGGATGGTGCAAAGTTATCGGCCCTTGAAATCAATAAAGACGGCGCAATTTTTGGGACCTATGGCCAAACCGTGACCAAATTAGGCCAGATTGGCTTGGCGACATTTCCCAACCCGTTGGCTATGCGCTCGCTTGGTATTTCGCGATTTGAGCCGACAGTGAATTCTGGTGAGCCCGCCTATGGTATTGGTGGCGCTGATGGATATGGACAGGTGCAAAGCGGTGCGCTGGAAACATCCAACGTCGATATGACAGTCGAGATGACAGGCATGATTAGGGCGCAGCAACAATTCTCCGGCGCCGCTCGGATTCTTCAGACCAACTCTGATATGATTGAAAAGCTGACGCAGCGTTAAAGGCTGTGGTTGTTTTATAAGGCTAGGCGGGCGCGATCTTAAAGGATTTCGCCCGCCTTGCTGTTTAAACTAAAGGCAAAATCACCGACATGTCACGCACTGTCAGCGTGGTTGTTTTATCAAGCCATAAATCGCCAAGGCTGGTCACTGCAATTTCTTCGGCCAAGGCTAAAACGATACTTGCAGGGCGGCTGGTCACATGGCGCAATTCGTGACGCAAAAGATCAAAAAGACTGCGGGTTATCGACAAATCTCCATGCATCACAGGTCGATGTATCGGCACCTCGATCTTTCCAAGAGCGTGCAGCGGAATGGCATCAACAGGATGAAAAGAAAGCGTGCAACTGCCCCGCGCGATATTCGATAACTGGCAAGAGACTTCTAAGGTCAGACGCGAATGAATACCTAATATGCGCAGTTCTGCACTTTGCACGAACATTTGTAAGTTGGATAGCCTTTCAAGGTTTGGTGGATTTTTCAAATTCCCTCTCACCCAATAGCTTCGCCTGTAATTTCGGCCAAACGATCGCGCAGTCGTAAAATGGCTGCCTTTTTGATTTGCGACACGCGGCCAGTGGTTACTTCTAGTACCTCGGCGATTTCGTAAACGTTCAACTCTTCAACGTAATACAACTGAATCACCAAAGCCTCTTTTTCACTTAAAACCTCCAATGCGCGGCGCAGAGACGCCTTCATTTGCACTTTGGCTAAATGGTCTTCAGGATTGTCATCCGAGGAATGAAACCAAATGGAAAAGTCATCCATCATTTCATCTATTGTGTTATGGGTATTCGCCTGAAAAACAACGCGCCACTCTTCATATTCGTGGATATTCATCCCCGCTTCTGCCGCGATTTCCGTGGCACTCGGCATGCGCTGCAATCGACGTTCTAAGCTTTCCGTCGCGCGGTTTACTTTTTGCCGCATTGCAATTGTCGTGCGGCACAAATGCGACGCGCGACGCAAGTGATCAACAATGGCGCCCCGAATACGAATGCCGGCATAGGATCCAAAAGTAACACCATCTCTGTGAACATATCTTTGGGCCGCGTCTATCAAGCCAAGATTGCCGACCTGAATTAGATCCTCAATTTCAATCACGCCCCTGACGCGGCCATGATAAAAATGCGCGATCCGGCGGACTTGATTAAGCTCTGACTCAATCAGGTTCTGCGGAGATGGCCTCATTTCGCTGTATTGGGTGTTCATGTCACGTCACACCTGCTCCATCGTACCATTCGCTGCTTGAAAAAAGCGAATGCCGCCGTTGATATTTTGGGGAGCGCTTAAGAGCCGCAGCGCAATGTCATGAAAGGCGACATGCTCGACCGTTTGCGTGTCGGATGAAGACAGCAGCACGGGTTTGCGCGCAGCCACAGCGCGCCGCATCCTTTGCGACATTGGAACATTTCCCAAAAAGGTCAGCTCTACGTCTAAAAACCGCATGCAAATCGCTCGAAATTTTTCAAAATGCTTTTGAGCTTCCACTGCACTGTTCTCCATATTTACGATAATAGAAAAGCTTTGCAATTTTCGTTCCAAATGCGAGGCTTTAATCAGCGCATATGCATCCATAAAGGAGGTTGGTTCTGCGACGATCACCACAACCACACGGTCAGAGGCCGCCATAAAATCCAGCGTGCTATCGGCTGCGCCGGCTGGCGCATCGACCAAAAGGATGTCGGTTTTATCAGCAAGCGCATCCATTTTTCTAACAAGATCAAAGCGATCGGCCTGCGACATATGCAAAAGATCAATCATGCCGCTGCCGCCCGCCAAAAGCTGCACCCCGTTTGGCCCGATTTCAATGGCCTCTTCCACCGGTTTGCCCAGGCTAATCACATCTGCCAAAGATTTTTTTGCATTCATGCCAAGCAGAATATGGGTATTTGCCAAACCAAAATCGGCGTCCATTAAGGTCATGCGCTTACCCAGCTTTTGCAGCATCAGAGCAAGGTTGACCGATATTGACGTCTTGCCAACTCCGCCTTTGCCGCTTGCGATTGTAATAGAGTGAGGCATACTTTTTCCTATTCCGCAGCGAGCTGAGTTGTCGCCTCGACCGGCGATTGTTCTGGTAGCAGTCCTATTATATAATCTCGGAATACTTCGACACTGGCTTCGTTTAAAGTTCCTTCAATATCTTGGGTGCCCGACAACCATCCTACGGGTAAAGTCGAGGTCGCATAGGCGCAAAGTTCAGCCGCGTCGCATTCGTATTCATCCAGCTTGGTTAGGGCGATTTGCGATGCAATGCCTTCGTAGTGCGCAAGGGTTTGGTTGATCCGCCCAAGGCTTTGGCCAGCAGGCATAGCGAGAACAACAGGGAGCGGTTCTTTTCCAACACGCTGCGGACGCAATTGGCCCAATTGTGCGCCAGTTAGATTTATATCTAGAACCAGACGCAGATCAGGATCGAAATGCGAAAGATCCGAAAGGTCTTCGATTTCTAGATAAGAGTGATCAATGCCGATTTGCCGAGCAAGGCCCGAAAGTGTGATATTATCGAATTGATACGGAACAGAGACCAATTGCACCCGACTTTCAGGAAACGCTAATTTAAGCAGCGCTGCAAATTTAGCTGCAAGGTGACTTTTGCCAGCCCCACTTGGCCCCGCGACCACCAAGCCTCCGCCCTCGAGGACCGAGCTTAATTGTGATTGGGCGGCGGCGATTTCACGCGCCAGACCCGAAGCAAAGTCGAGGTGCCGGTTGCCCGAGGCCGCCGCCGTCAAACGGCCGACCAATTGGGCGTCAAAGCCGGTTGCAAGCAGCGCATCCTCTTCGCCAATGCGCGCATGCGCTTCTTTGGTCGCCACAAGCGCTGCGGTCAATTCGCGCACCTCGCTTTGCAATTGCTCGCGCGCGGTTTCAAGGGCGCGCGCCTCGGCTTCGGCAAAATCTGCCGCCGCCCGAGCCGCTTCAACGCCTGCGATAGCCCGCTCAAGACGCCGCCGTAGATCTTCGATTTTCCCCTCTCGCACCGCATCAAAACTGCGAATTTTGTCAAACATCCCCTCCAAAAACGCGGTGCTGCTGTCATTATGGGGCGGCTTGCTTGGCGCGAGAGCGCTTTGCACGGGATCTTCGAGCGTGACATGAACGGCGTTGCTCGGGGCTTTGGCCTCCTCTGGGGGCTGAACCAAGCTCAAAGTCTTGTCGCCCGCCTGCGGATGTGGGGCATTGCTGCGGGGGCGGTTCAAGACGAAATGCTCGTCCGCAAAGCCAACTTTGGCAAAAAGCTCGCCAAAAGATTGTTTGTCAGCCTTTTCCGGCTTGTCATTTTTTACCGGCAGCGGATCATTTGTGGCGCGAATTTCGATCTGGCCGTTATGGCTTTTGGTCGAAAGGATGAAAGCCCCATCGCCAAGGCGGCGCATGATTTCGTCCATCGCAAGCGCGCTGTCGGGGGCGGTGACGGTGATTGTTGGCATGGCGCGTTACCTCATACTTTCTGCGGTGCTGCGGGTGTCGCGAGGCTTTCCGTCGCACCGATCGAGGCCACCACTTCGACATGGCGGTTTTCGGGCAGTTCGTTAAAGCCAAGAATGATCAATTGCGGCACATGGGGTTTGACGAAGTTCGAAAAGGGTCGGCGAATTTGCGGCGCAACCACGCAAATGGCGGGGCGGCCTTCAGCGGCCAGCCGCTCAGAGGCGTCATTGATCGATCGGACCAAAGTCTCGGCCAATTTGTTGTCCAGCATCAGGCCCTCGTCGCCAGCTTGGCGCATTGTTCTCAGCATCAGCTGTTCCAATTCGGGGGCCAGCGTGATGACAGGCATGGCTTGCCCAAGCGCTGTGACTTGCTGGATCAGCAGCGGCGCCAATGCCGGACGCAGCGATTCCGCCATATCGGCGGGCGATTTGCCCCGCCCGGCCGAGCCGCCCAGACCCTCCAGAATCCGGCGCATATCCGAAATCGGCACGCCGTCTGACAGCAAGATCCGCAAAATCTCGGTCATCACCGGCAGTGAGATGATCTTTGGTACCACCGATTGCACCAATTGCGGAAACGATTTGGCCAGATTGTCGAGGATGAATTGCACATCATCTTGCCCAACCAGATCGGAAGCATGTTTCAGCAAAAGCTGGCTCAGATGGGTTGCGATCACGCTGGTCGGCTCGATTACCACATAGTGCTGCGCCTCGGCTTGCGCCTGTTGGTTAGGGCGGATCCAGACGGCATCCACGCCAAAAGAGGGGTCTTTCGCCTCAATCCCGTCAATCTTGACGGCCGATTTGGCGTCTGGAATGGCGAGTTTACGGTCGGGGTAGACCTCGTCATCGCCAACAATGGTTTGACCAATGCGAATGCGATATTGGTTTGGACGCAGGCCCAAATCATCGCGGATCCGCACCCCCGGCACCACAAACCCCATCGAGCGCGACACATCGCGGCGGATCGAGGTGATGCGGCGCGTCAGCTGGCCGCCGCGATCTTCGTCAACCAGCGGAACAAGCCCGTATCCCAGCTGCACCGAAATCGGCGAGTAATCCGTCACATCTTCAAGCGATATGATGTCGGAATTCTGCGATGGAGCGGCCTCTGGTTCTGGGGCGACCTCTTCGGCGCTTGCCTGTTCTTTGCGGTGCAAAACATAGGCAATGCCGCCCGCAGCGGCAGCAAAGATCCCGAACAAAGCGTTCGGCATCCCGGGCACAAGGCCGATCATCAGCACCACCGCAGCCGTCGGGATCCAGGCGCGTGACAGGCCAACCTGTGTGCTGATATGCCCCGCCATATCCGTTGCCGAAGAAACCCGCGTGACAATGATTGCGGTGGCGATAGACAGCAAAAGTGAGGGGATCTGTGCAACAAGCCCATCGCCGATCGCCAACAGCACATAGGTCTGCGCCGCATCTGCAAAGGCCATGTCATGCTGAGCCACGCCAATGATCAGCCCGCCAAAGACGTTGATCGCCAAAATAAGAATGCCTGCCATGGCATCGCCTTTGACAAACTTTGACGCACCGTCCATCGAGCCGTAAAACTCGGCCTCTTCGCCAATTTCCTTACGTCTTGCGGTGGCCTCTTCCGGCGTCAGGATGCCCGCATTCAAATCGGCATCAATCGCCATCTGTTTGCCTGGCATCGCATCAAGCGTAAAGCGCGCCGAGACCTCTGACACGCGTCCCGAGCCTTTGGTAATCACCACAAGATTGATGATCACCAAAATGATAAAAACAAAAATCCCGACAGTGTAATTGCCTGACACCACAAAATCGCCAAAGGCCTGAATAACCTTTCCTGCTGCATCTGGCCCATTATGGCCATCTGTCAGTACAATACGGGTCGAGGCCACGTTCAACGACAGACGCAAAATCGTTGCCAGCAGCAAAAGATTGGGGAAGGACGAAAAGTCCAGTGGCCGATGCGAATGCATCGCAACCATCAAGATCAAAAGCGACAGCAGGATGTTAAACACAAAGAATGTATCGAGCAGAAAGGCGGGCAGCGGCAGGACCATCATCGCAATCAAAACAAGAATGCCGATCGGCATGGCCGAGCCTTGCAGCATGCGCCGCAGCTCCTCCAAACGGTTTGTAACCCCTGTCAATTCCATGACACCCCCAGGCCGTCAAAATTCAAACATCTGCACTTTTTAAGCCGCCAGCAGCGCTTTTTGCCTTATTTCAGCAAAACCTCACACCGCCGGCAGCGTCGTTAAAACGCTCGTGGGAAATAGAAGCAAAAACTGTGCCAATCGGCTTAAAATCTAAGTTGGCAGAGATCTGGCACATTTCCTGCAAGGCAAGGCCAAACCAGTTGGGAGGTGCATCTCTTGCCATTCCCCAAAACAGGAGTTGACCGCTTTGACCAAATTACCCTTGGTTGCCCTCTCGCTTGGGCTGATGTTCGTTTCTGGCTGTGTCGCGCCGAATGGCTCTGCTGCACCTTATAACGGCGCGCGGCAGCAAACCGCGGCGCAGCAATTGGCCGCAACTGAAGCCGCGCTGAATGCCTTGGAGCCTGCACCGGCGCCAGCGGTCACGGCGGCCTCGACGGTGCCCACGCTTCAAGGGCTTGGCTATGCCGTTGTCTCGGTACAGCCCGGGCGCAATACGGCGCAAAAGACGCTGCTGGCGATCCGCGCTGCGCGCATGGATGCAACGCGGGCTTTGGCTGAGCAAATTCACGGTCTGAGCGTGGACAGCCGCACCACGATGGCAGAGGCGGTTGTGCAATCTGACACCCTGCGCGCCACCGTCACCGGCGTGATCCGCGGCGCGCGCACCGTCCGGATCGAGCCGAAATCGCCCGATGTCTACGAGGTGCTGCTGGAGGTGGATCGTGACATGATCGCGCAGATGCTGCGGGTCGCACGGCGGACGCGGACCTAGAGCGCGCGATGAAACGCTTGGTTTCAGCTTTGATTGTTCTGCTTGCGGCCGGTTTGGCCCTGCCAGCCAAAGCCGAGCTGCGCCGGGTGCAGGCCACGGGGCAGGCGGTCAGTACCGGGCTTGGCGCCGATGTCACCCGTCGCCGTGCGCTGCAAGAAGCCCTGATTGAAGCGGCTTTGTCGGCGGGGGTTGATGTGAATGGCTTTGCTGCCAGCGCAAACTCTGTTCTCACGGCGGATCAATTGGTGGTGCGGCCCTCGTCGCGGATCTTGGGGTATAGCGTGCTGTCCGAGGGCAAAAGCGGCGATTTCTATCGCGTGACGGTCGAGGCCTATGTGGGCGAGCCTGTGCGCTCGGATATCTGCGCCAAGCGCGCGGCGGTCTCGGCGCTTGTCTACCGGCCTTCGGTTTCGGTGGATTTGCGCGCGCCGGTTTGGCTTGAAAACTTTGGCGCTTCCTTGGCCGAGCAGATCCAAGACGCGCTTTTGCGCTCTGAAAATGGCAAGCTGACCCGCTCTGATGCGGTGGGGCCAAAGCCTGTCTCTGCCTCGACCGCGCCGCCCGATATGGATTATGCGAATTTGACGCGGCGGCGCGCGGGGGCTGCCAGCTTGCAGCCCAAGGCAGGGCTTTCCATCACCTCTCAGCTGTCGCTCTCCTTGACCGGTGGCGATCACTCTGGTGCAAGCTTGGCGATATCCTTGACCCTTCGGTTGATCGACACGGGCTCGATGCAGGTTAAATCGCAAAGGCACGTTGCGCTGCAAATTCCCGTTGCAACAGGCTTGCCCTTGCGCAGCCTGAACCAACTGCTGCGCAAGGACAGTCAAAAGCTTGCGGCCATGGTCATGCCGCGGGTCGAGGTCGAAATTGCTGACCTGTTGGGCCGCTATCGCTGCGAGCCGATGGTCGCGCCTCTCGACTATGCCAATGGCAAACTCAGCCTGCCTTTTGGCTCGGAAGACGGGCTTACGAAAAACATGCTGGCCTATACCGATCGTGGCGATCAGCCGTTTCTTTTGTTCCGCATCACCGATTTGCAAGCCAACCGCGTCACGCTTGCCACCATCGACCCCTCGTCGGACGCGCGCCGTTTGCAGGGTGTACCGGCCCATTTTATGGCGGATATCCCATGAAAGCAGCAGTTTGCATGGCGATTTTTCTGATGTTGCCAAACTGGGCCGCAGGCGCGGGCAAGCCGGTAACCGGGGCTGACGTTGCGCTGCGTGTCACCGAGGTCTTGCGCGATCAGGGCATTGTGGCAAAGCCAATGGTTGCCGCCGAGCGCCGCTATTTCCCTTGTGACACCGAGTTGCAGGTCGCCCCGCGCGTGGAAAACCGTTGGGATGCTCTTGAGGTGACTTGCACCTTGCCGGTGCCTTGGTCCATCATTCTGCGCACCGAGGGGCAGGTCTGGGATGGCCTGGACACAGCAGGGCAGGGGGCTGTTAGCGCAAATGCTGTCGAGGCTGTGATCCTGCGCCAGTCGGCGCGCAAGGGGCAGCTGATCTTGCTTGATATGCTGGAACGTGTGCGGCTTGATACCGAACCGGCCCAGGGCTATTTCACCGATCCCGATGAAATCGTCGGACGCAGGCTGACCGCCAATGTCGCCGCCGGTGTGCCGATCCGCGAGCGCAATTTGCGCCCGGCTTGGGCGGTTGAAGAGGGGCAGCGCGTTGCCATCGAGCAAGACCTTGGCGGAATTACTGTCGCAGCCTCTGGAATTGCGCTTGAAAATGGTGCCATTGGTGATATTGTCTCAGTTAGAAATGCGAGTTCGAACAAAGTGTTGCAAGGTTTCGTCTCGGAAAAAAATAAAATCTCCGTTTCAGCTAACATGAACTGATATTGCGTCGTTAAGAGCAATAGAAGGAGGTACTCATGGTTGATCTTATCAAAGCCTCGATGCAGCAAAGTCTCGCCCAAACATCGCTAGATGCGCGGGCGCCGGCCAAGCGAAAAACGATAGATGCTCCCGCGGCCCAGCAGGCTTCGGGGTCTTCAGACGTCTCTATCCTGTCGTCGAAGTTGCGTGCAAAAGACATGGCCGAAACGCCGCCCCTCGATATTGAGGCGGTCGGGCGGATCAAAGAAGCCATTTCTAAGGGCACATATCCTATCGATCTGGATCAGATTTCGAATAAATTGTTCGAAAATTATCTCGAGATGCGTAAATAATGGTATCTGAAACCGGCGAGAAGACCCCGCCACTGGCGGATATTCTAACCGAGTTTTCGGCCGTTATTGCGCGTCTCGGCGATAATTTTAACAATCTTTCGATTGTGGCAGAGGTCGAAGACGATCTGCTGCGCCTCGTTGCCATAGCGCGCGAGGCAGTTGCGCTTGAAACGGCTGATCCCGCACTTGCCGAAAGGCTTGCAGTGGTCTTGGCGCAATATGAAAATGCCCGTGCGCAGCTTGACTTGCGGCTGGGCGCGATGCGGGCCTTTGGCGCCTATTTGAAGGCAAGTGTAGAAGGCTGACCGCGGGCTGTTGACGCGCGTGTTGCGAAAAGCTTTACCAAAAATACCTTAAAATTTCAGGGTGTTGCAAAGGCAGACTCGGCAAAAACCTCTGCGGCTGTGGCCTGTACCTTTATCAGCGTCTCTGCTGCCATGCCATCGGATGTGCGCGCCATTCCCGCCTCGCAATCGGCTTTTCCAATCGCATAGCAGATCGAAAACCAGATAAAGGCGCTTTCCATATCGGGTTTGATGGCGAAATCAGCATAGAGGCGCGCAAGCTTTTCGGGTGCCGTGTCATCTCCGGCTGTGATCTGTTGCGCCAACAGCTCTTGTAACTGTTTCACCACAGCGTCGCGGTCTTTGTCAGGAAGCGCCGATTGCAGGCCGTTTACCAGTTCGGGCGCGCGCGTTTCGCCGCCCAGCGACGACAGTGCCGCCCAATAATAAGCGTCGCGGTAGTTTTGCGGCCGGCCACGACCAAGCTTTAACAGCACCGCCAGATTGTACTGCGCATCCGCAGCCCCCGCCTGGGCCAATGGCAGGAAAAGATCGACGGCGCGGCGAAACTTTTTGTCACGCACCGCCTGAACCGCTTGGTCAAAGGCCTCGTCTGCGGGATTTGCCTGCTCGGGGGGCGCGGCGGTGACGGTGGTTTCCTGCGCAGCCAAACCCGCAGCAGAAAACCCTGCACAAAGGATCAGCCAAGCCAGCCTCATTTTCCCGCCATCATCACAAGCTGAAGGTAAAACACACGCAATTTGAACTTAGAGCCGGGTTGCTGTTCAAACACGATGATTTTTGGACGATCCTGCGCACCTTTCGAAAATTCAATCGACACATTATCAGGTAAGAACACCCCGGCTGTTTCCAAAGACCCTTTTGGATCACGGGAAAAATGATCTGCAAAGGGTGTGTCAATCCAAACCCGCGCAAGCGCGCGCCCCAGAATATCGGGCAGAAAATTACGGACTTCTTCGCGGTCATGCAGGCGCAGTGTTTCAGGTACAAGTTTTAACGGATCGCCCGTGCCCGTTGATCGTTTTACAAGCCCAAGATCGCCAGATTTTACTGGAACCAATTCCCCTTTAGGGACGGGAACAAGATCATAAGATGGGCTCATGCGAATGCCTCGACCTTTGTCGGAAATTGTTGTTTCAGTCCTGTGCTAGAACATAGCCCATTTGCACAGTCCAAAACTAGAATGAAACGCATTGGCTTGCCACCCTTAGTTTGACGCAGCGGCCTTGCGATTGCGAACAAGTCTAAGCATCTGCTGTTGGCTGGGAAAAAATCTGCCATAGGTAAATCCCGTCATAAAATTGACGCTCCAATAATTCTTGGGAGACCAAAAGTTTTTTTCATCGGTCCAATAAGGCATTGGCTCGGTTTGCGGGAAAAGCTTGGGGTCAATCATCGGCGGGCCGCAGTCTTTGCACAGCAAGGATTCCAGTTCTTCGCGGTTGGGCAATCGCCAACCTGGGCCAAGCTGCTCATCCGCCTGAAGAATAACCTGCTGAATCTCTTCATGATTTAGCTGAACAGCCTTGCCGGTACAGCTTTCGCTTTCTAAAGACCAGCGCTGCCCAACCGAGCAGCGCATCCATTCCAATCCGCGCGAAAGATCTAAAACAAAGCTATCGCGCGCATAAAAGGTTGGTTGTGCGGCCATGGGGTGAGCAGTGACTGCCAAAAATGCTAACAACGATAAAAGCGGGGCTTTGGTCAGCATCGGGTCACACCTTTCTTAGGAAGCATCTTGTCTTCGTCACAAGCATAGCAGCGATAAAACCCATATAGGCGGGGCGAGAGGCATATTTTAGCCTCTGCTTGACTTTGCAACCTTGGATAATATTTAAAGTTTATGTATCTCGCTCTTTCTCCTTGCAAGAACTTTGCCAGACTAGACGCGTAATTTTCGCCGGCACTCCCTTCAGATGGCCCGAAAATTGAAAGAGATCACTGCTGTTTCAGCTAAGGGATAACGAACTATGGATATCGCCTCTTTAATCGGCCTTTTGGGTGCGATTGCCATGATTGCGGGTGCCATGCTTTCGGGCGGTGGGATTGGGCCATTTATCGATGTGCCTTCGGTTCTCATTGTCTTTGGCGGAACGTTCTTTGCGGCAATGTATACCGCCCCATTGCCGACCTATTTGGGCAGCTTTGGTGCGATGGCAAAGGCCTTTTTACCGCCGGTTAAAAAGATGGATGTTTTGGTCACGCGGATGGTGGAATTGGCGGCCGTGGCCCGTAAAGACGGGATGATGGCGCTTGATGGGCAATCTGTGCCCGACAAGTTCTTTGAAAAAGGCCTTCAAATGCTGGTTGATGGTGCCGATGAGGGCAAGCTTGTGCGTCAACTTACCATGGAAATCAAAGCGATGAAGTCGCGCCATGAGGCCAAACAGGGCTGTATCAAGGCTTGGATCGACCTTGCGCCTGCGATGGGCATGATCGGCACCTTGGTGGGTCTGGTTCTGATGCTTGGCAATATGGGGGATCCGAAGTCTATTGGTCCTGCGATGGCTGTGGCGCTTTTGACCACGCTTTACGGCGCGTTTCTGGCCAATGTTTTGTTCGCACCCATGCTGACCAAGCTTGAGAATTATACCGCATATGAAATCACCTACCGCGAGATGGTCATCGAAGGTCTGCGCGGCATTGCGCGCTCGGAAAGCCCGCGCAACATCCAAGACCAAATGGCTGCAAATCTGCCGCCGAAGCTGCAAGCGAAGCTGAACGCTGCGGCCTAAGCGCTGCATCGGGAAGAGGATCAGAAAACATGGCTGCCGCTGTCGAAGTTGAAGAAGAAAGCGAAGAGCAAGATTGCCCAAAGTGCCCGCCCGTCGGCGCGCCGGCATGGATGGCGACCTTTGCCGATATGGCAACGCTTTTGATGGCGTTTTTTGTGCTTATCTTATCATTTGCCGAATTTAATACCCCGAAATTCAAGCAGATTTCCGGCTCGTTGAAGAATGCCTTTGGCGTTCAGCGCATCGTGCCCGTGGTTGAACAGCCCAAGGGTACCACGGTGATTTCGATGGAATTTAGCCCCTCGCCAAGCCCCTCGGTCAGCAAAGAGCTGACGCAACAGACCACCGAGCAAGAGCTGCCACAGGTCGAGGTGAAAACAAAAAGTGAAGATGCAGTGGCAGGTGACACCCAATCGACCGACGGTCAGAGCCAGGGTCAGGGTGGCCAGCAAGCTAATTCAGGCGAGCAGGCGACTGCGGGTCAGGCGATGTCTGCCGATCAGCTGGCCTCGGCGCTGAAAGATGCGATCCAATCTGGTGAGGTGCAGGTGGACATGGCGGGCGAGAATGTGGTGATCAATTTCCCCTCGCAGGACACCACGCAAAAAGACTTGCCAAGTCTGATCCAAGAAACCCTGACCGCGCTTGCCGAGGCGCGTCAGGCCTCGGGGCAGGCTGATCAAGAGGTGCTTTTTGGCGGGCTTGAACAGCAACTCGCGCAATTGGCCACCGCGGCCCAAAGTGCCGGTGATGCGCAGGGCTTTTCGCCTACCGCCTCTGATGCTGCGGCCCAAGCGCAGGCACAGGCCGCCGAGCAGGCTGCCGGTGTCGCCGAAAATCAGCTGCAAGCCGCTTTGCAAAATGAGCTTCAGCAGGGGTTGGTCAAGATCGAGCGGCGTGAAGGCACGGTGATGGTCACGGTCGGCGCCGGTGGGGCCTTCCCTTCGGGCAACGCTGATATGACAGGTCAGGCGCGCGAAATCATGAACAGGATTGCTGCGGTTTCGATGGGCGCGGGCTCTTCGATTACGGTTGCGGGCCACACCGACGATGTGCCGATTTCGACCTCGGCCTATCGCGACAATTGGGATCTGGCGGCAGCGCGGGCCTCCTCGGTGGTGCAGGCCATCCAAGACAGTGGCATGGTCACGGCGACGCGGATGAAGGCGGTCAGCTACGGCGAGACGCAACCTTTGGCGCCGAATACAACGCCCGAGGGTCGTGAAGAAAACCGCCGGATCGAAATTGAGATTGATTTCGGCCAAGGAAACTAAGCATCGGCCCAATTGCGACGTTATAAGCAGAAGACAAGGATCATATCATGGCGGTCGACTACATTAGCGCGCTCAATACCAATGGCTCGGGGCTGAATACCACCCAGCTTGTCGATGCGATTGTGACTGCCGAAATTGCACCGAAGTTGAATAAGGTTACAAAAAAGCAGGAAGCCACCGATCTTTCGATCTCCGAGCTTGCAAAACTACGTTCGGCTTTTGATGAGTTTCAACAAGTGCTGCAATCGCCCAATGCCGGTGTTGCCTCTGACGCCTATTCGACCTCTGCGGCGGTTTCGGTAAAGGTCGATGATTATAACGCGCTGAAAGTGGCCGATGATCTGATCACCGTCAGCCAATTGGCGCGGGGTCAGGTTTTGGAATTTACCGGCTACGCAACCGCGAATGAAAGTTTGGCAAGCGGCTCTTTGACCATCCGCTTTGGCACCTGGTCTGGGACGAATTTTTCCGAGGTCGATCCAAACAATACGCAAAGTGTTTCGTTATCAGGGGCAGGCGCCACATTAGGCGGTCTGGCCACGCAACTCAGTGCCCTTAGCGGCGTTTCGGCAAGGGTGGTGGCCAAGAGTGATGGCAATTACTCGCTTTTGGTGATCACGGATCCGGGGGCAAATAACGCGGTTCAGATGATAGCCGATGGCGGCGTTCTGGCAGGTTTTGATACCAGTCAAGATAACAGCCAGCAGGTTTTAGCGGCACAAAATGCGGTTTTGACTTATAATGGTATTTCCCTGTCACGGTCATCCAATACGATTGACGATCTCATTCCTGGGGCCACCCTTACCTTGAACGCAACTACAGACACCGATGCTAAAGTCAGCGTTTTTGAGGATGCAGATTTCGCCGAAGGTGAATTGTCGACTTATGTCGAAAAGCTGAATTCTTTAATCAGCACGCTGAAAAGCGCAACCTCGCGTGGGATAAATGGCGCAAGCTCTGGACCCTTAGTCGGGGACGCAACGATGACCGCGGTTTTGCGGCAGGTAAGCCGACTGACCACGACTCCTTTGGAAGGATTTGGTGATAAACCGATCTATTTGACAACCTATGGCGTGCAAACCGAGCGCGATGGTACTTTTTCAATCGACAGCACAAAATTCGCCGCAGCTTTTGCCGCTGATCCCGCCGGATACCGCGCTATCTTCGCAACGCTGGCGCAAAGCAGCGACAGCGCGATCTCGGTCACAAAGAGTTCTTCGGCAAACCCTCCAATTGGCAAATATGATTTTGTCTATACTGACGCCTCAACAGCCACCTTGGACGGTACATCTTTAATCGCTCGCAGTAAAAATGGGCGCAACACATTTTACGCGATTACGGGGCGCTTTGCAGGTGTTTCGATGGATGTTACCGAGGCTTCGATTGGCTCTTCCTCAATCTACTTTGGTAAATCAACACTTGATCAAATGAGCGATTACATCACCGCCATTCTGTCAAAAGCCGGTGATTTTACACGTATCGAGAAAAGCTACAGCGATGCTTCGCTTGAACAAACCGATGAATTGGCGGCGCTTGCCGAGAAAGAAGATATGTTAGCGCAGCTCTATCGGACAAAATTCACAGCCATGGAACAACAAATCACCCGAGCGAAATCTTCAGGTACATTCCTGACAAATATGATCGATGCTCTGAATGGAAATTCCAACGGCTAGGTTTTCTAGACTTGGTGTATTTTGACGATATCTTATTGTTTTATATGATAAATTTATAGTGGGTTAAAGTAAAAGGATAAGCCTCTAATTTTCCTCGAACCGCTCAATGCCATATTTTTTCATCTTTTCAATCAACGTGGTTCTTCGTAAACCCAGAGCATCGGCAGCTCGACTGATAACCTGTTCATTGGCCTCTATTGCGCCTTCAATAAAGACTATTTCTATATCTCGCAGATAGCTGCGCAGGTCGATCAGAGCATAATGTTTGAACCAAGATCGAAATTTATCGGGTGCAGGCGGTGGAGCGTGTTCTTCAAGATCACTTTTATCGACCGACAGGCCCATATCGGCGGTGGCTTCCCAGAGCGTATCCAAACTCTCGGCTGCGAAATTTTGGCTGGGGTTCAGCCGCAACAAGTTATCGCGCATATGCTCTGCCAAAATTTCTTTGCCATGGAACATAATAAAGGCCCGTTCGATCACGTTGCGAAGTTCACGAACGTTTCCGGGCCAGTCGTGACTTTTTAACACAGCAAAAGCGGCTTCAGTAAAGATCGGCTGAATGAACTTTGGATTTTTTGTCAGATGCTCATCGACAATCAAATTTAAAATTAATGGAATGTCATCAAGCCGCTCGGACAATGAGGGCACGCTAATCGGAAAGACAGCGAGCCTATAGTAGAGGTCGGCGCGGAATTGACCATCCGCAACCAATTTTCCTAGATCTTTATGGGTTGCGCAGACAATTCGTAGATCAAGTTCAATATCTTTGCTGCCACCAAGCCGTTGGATTGCTTGTTTCTCAACCGCACGCAGCAGTTTGGATTGCAGGCCCAAAGGCATGTCGCCAATTTCATCTAAAAACAGTGTTCCGCCAGCTGATTGCTCGAATCTTCCAATGCGTTGCCTGTCGGCCCCCGTGAATGCGCCGCGCTCAAAGCCAAATAATTCGCTTTCTAAAAGCTCACTTGGAATAGCTGCGCAGTTTACGGCAATCAAAGACCCCTTTCGTTCGCTTAAACGATGCAATTCTTGCGCAACAAGCTCTTTCCCTGCGCCGGTTGGTCCTGTAATCAAGACAGGCAAATTAGAAGGCGCGACCATTTCGATGGTCATTTTTAAGCGCTTTATCGCCGCCGATTCACCAAGAATGGGGGAGGTAGACCGCTCTGATTTTTTCATAACCTCTGTAGTGTCCCTTAGATCTCGATTGGTTATTTTCAGTGCAGGCCATTTGATGCGATTACGATAAAACCTATTTTTACCGCGCTTGTCAAACTACTGAGTATCAACCTAAGGTTTATTTGAAATATTTTATATTTTAGCGGCAGGGGTGGAAAGTGTGCAATCCCTCTTTTGACAAGGGCCAAAGCCTTGCCTGTTATTTGCCCAGATGCGTATAGACTGCCAGATGTAACGCATCACACCGGCTTTTAGGGCATCTGTGATCAGTCGATATCGCGATCCGAGGCACCTGCGCCGGCCCGCGAGGCCTCGGAAGCAGGCACTGTTGTGCGCATTGCAAAGATATTTAACGCGTCAATTGTGGCCAAGGACAGCGTAAAATGGCGTAACGCGGCCTTTTTGGGCTGTTCTGCGCCCCGTGAGATCCGCAGATGTGCCTGCGAGGCGATGGGCGTGCCCTGCGCGATCGTGACCGCGCTTTCACCAGATTGCAGGATAATCCGAGGCCCCGCGCCGTGCAGTTCGATGCTGTTATGCTTTGATCCGGCCATTCGACTTAGAAATGGAAGCAAAAGCAATGGCATAGCCACAAATCCAAGCTCGATTTCCCGCATCGCAAGATCGGTTTGCGGCAGGTCTGCGTGATCGCAAAGCGAAGCTCCCAGGCGGATCGGGCATTGCAACAAGCTTTGCGCCCGCCAAGGCAAAGTTGGCCCAGCAAGCGGGCCAAGCCTCAGAAGATGAAGCAAAATCTCGGGGCCATCGATCCCTTGCGATACCAGCCAGGCCGCGGCGACGCCCGCCTCCTCCGCCAATCCCCAGCTTAGACCCGCCCCACGCGCGGCCTTAAGGCAAAGCTGTTCAATCTCGTTGGACGAAAAGCTGCTGCTGGCGGAAACCGTCACTTCTGCACCGCCGCGCTAAAATCTGTCGGATAGGCTGCACCCTGAAACAGGCTGATGCGCACCCATTTGTCCGACCGAGGGTCGAACCGGCTTGCACCAAAAAAGGCCAATTTGCAGCGCATCAGATCAATCGGAAGAATGGATTGTTCGATCAGATTGGCCTGCACTTCGGCCAAAGGATGGGTTGCCGCGATCTGCAAGCGGCGCAGCATAAAGCGATGTTCGGGCTGGTGCAGCAAAAGGCTTGCAATCGGCTGATCGGGGGCCAGCGGTTCCAGCGCCTGGCCCAGCGCCACGGCAAGCCGCGCGATGCACAGGGGCTGCTCAAGCGCGCTGCCCTCTTCGCTGTGGCGAAAGCCAAGCCTTGGCTCTAGTTTTTCTTCGGACACATACCAGAACCGCGCGGTGTTTTCTGGCAGGGTAAAGTCGATCTGCTGTGCCCAACCATAGCGTTCGGCCAGAATGGCGCGCACTTCGGCAACCCGCATCGCGCCGTTGATGGCAAATCCATCCGCCTCATTTGCGGTCATGCAGTCTGCCAGCCCATCCACCAAAGCGCCATGCGGTTCCAGCATTAAGGCCAAAAGCGCCTCTTGCCCTTCAAGCGACAAAGCCTGCGCGCCCCAAAGCCACAGCAAGTTCCACGGCCGTTCGCCCTGCGGCCAATCGGCAAGCCGTTCGGCTATCAGTGCCAAATCGCGGCGCAGATCGGCAAGTTTTGCGATCTGGATCGGATGCGCCGAGTGCCAAAGCGCGGCATTCGCGCGCGCTTGGGCAAGGGCTGCGGCAAAGTCGTGTAGGGTCTGAGCCGTCGCTGCGGGCAGGGACCGCACCCGCGCCAAGGCCTCTTCGCGCGCCATCATCCAATTGTTCAGCAAAATCGGGTGGCGCACCAGAAACGGCGCCATGCCAAGGCCTGTGGAATTGCCGACCCCCAGACGCTGCTTGATCGCCGGATCAAGCCGGACGGCCAAGGCGCCACCGCGAAGCGCTGCCAAATGCTCTACAATATCAACGGTGAACTGTCGGATCAGCCAGACCGTCAGCATCTCGGCCTGAAACGGCCCGCCCAATTCGGGGCGGTGTTCGATCACATGGCGATCTGCCGCACCAAACTTACCCGCGCCGTAAACGGCAGTGGTGCGCATCAGATAGCCCACCGCATCCACTTCACTGTCATCAGGTTGCAGGCCTGCCGCAAGCCGCTCGACCACATGGGCAAACAGCCGCACCGAGCGGTTGGCGCGGCTTAGGGTCAACTCGCGCGCTGTCACCCGACCTGCTTCTTGCAGCGGCACATTGGCGGCAAGACGGTCAAGATCGGCCGCGCTGGGGTCACCGTCAAACAGGGTAAAGGTGGCATCCCAAGCCGTGGCAATCACCCGATCCGAGCGCATCTCATCGGGCAGATCATGGGCAAAGGCAACAAGACTATAGGTACGATCTGGCCCAATCGCGCGATAAACCGCGCGGCCCACACCCTTGGCATCTATTGACCACACAGGACGGTCAAAGCGCCAGTTCTCTTGGCTCACGCGCCGCAGCAGGCTGCGCAGAAACGACAGGCGCGTGGGATGCGCAGAGCCCATGCGCGAAAGATCCATGATCTCGGCGGCGGGTCTGCGAAAGGCTGCCGCCTCGGGCATCGGGTTTTGCGCGCCGCAGGTCATTGTGCGGCCTTTTGCAGCGCCAGTTCTGCCGATCCAAAGCTGTCTTGGAAAAACCGCAACCAATTCCCGCCCATGATTGCCGCCACATCGGCGCTAGAAAAACCCACCGCCCGCAAGCCTGCCGCCAGCTTGCCGAAATCGCGATTGTCGCGAAACCAGTCTGGCATGGCGGGAAATCCGGGAGCCGCGGCCGAGCCTTCGCCGTAATCAACCGATTTGGTCCACCGCCCCGTGCGCATCCATTCCACGACGCTGTCAGGCTGGTCTTGGCACAGATCAGAGCCAATCGCGACACGATCGACGCCCATCAGCTCGACTGTTCTTGCGATCATCGCGCAGTAGTCTTGCAAACCGCAGGCGCTGCCGCCCAAAAGGTGATGCGGATACAGCGAAAAGCCCAAAATGCCGCCACTTTCCGCCAAGGCCTTAAGAACTCGGTCGGATTTGTTGCGCAATGCCCCATGCCAGGCCGCTGGATTTGCGTGGCTGATGGTGATTGGGCGGCTGGAATGGGCGATGGCCTCTAGGGTTGATCGTTCGGCCGAATGGCTCATATCGACCACCATGCCGACGCGGTTCATCTCGCTGACCACCGCGCGGCCCATGCGGGTTAGGCCGGTATCCTCTGCCTCATAACAGCCGGTCGCCAGTAAGGATTGGTTGTTATAAGTCAGCTGCATAAAACGCAGACCCAAGCGGTGCAGCACCTCGACCAACCCGATATCATCTTCGATGCAGCTGGGATTTTGCGCCCCAAAGAACACCGCTGTCCGGCCTGTCGCTTTGGCCAAACCCACATCTGCGGCGCTAAAGCCTTGAAAGATCAGATCGGGATAAAGCTCGAACCAGCGGTTCCAACGCTCGATATTGGTGACCGTTTCGCGAAAAGTTTCGTGATAGGTGATCGTGGCGTGAATGGCATCGACGCCGCCTTCGCGCAGCTGGCGAAAGATCCGTTCGGACCAATTGGCATATTGTAACCCGTCGATCAGCACCGTCATTCTGGAAGACCCGCATAGGTGTAAGAGGTTTTAACCGTTGTATAAAATTCCGCCGCATAGCGCCCTTGTTCGCGTGGCCCGTGCGAGGATGCCCCGCGTCCGCCAAAGGGCACATGGTAGTCTGTGCCCGCTGTCGGCAGGTTCACCATCACACAGCCTGCCCGTGCATTAGCGCGAAAGTGGTTGGCGCGCGCAAGGCTTTTGGTCATGATCCCAGCGGTAAGACCAAATTCGCTGTCATTGGCGACATGCAGCGCCTCGCTATAGCTCGAGACTTTTTGCAGGCAGGTGATCGGTGCAAACATTTCTTCGCGATTGATCGTCATATCGTTTCTGGTGTCGGCAAAAACGGCAGGGGCCATGAAATAGCCCTCGGTTTGCCGATCAAGCCGCGTGCCGCCGCACAAAAGCTCGGCGCCCTCGGCGCGACCCTGTTCGATATAGCGCAGGTTTTGCGCAAGCTGGCCTGCACTGACCACAGGGCCGATTTGCGTCTGTGGGTCCAGCGCATGGCCCACCCGCAAGGCCTGCGCCGCGGCCACCAGCTTTGCAGCAAAGGCGTCATAGATTTTCTCGTGGACAATCAGCCGGCTGGCAGCAGTGCATTTCTGCCCCGTCCCGCCAAAGGCAGCACCCGCGGCATGGGCCACCGCCAAATCCAGATCGCAATCCTCCATGATGACCATTGGGTTTTTCGAGCCCATCTCCATTTGCAGTTTCGGCAAATTCGCAATCGAGGCCGCCGCAATCTGTCGCCCCACGGGCACCGAGCCGGTAAAGCTGATCGCATCAACCCCGCGCGCGCCAACCAAGCTGTTGCCCACCTGCGCGCCAGCCCCCAGCACAAGGTTAAAGGTGCCCGCAGGCAAGCCCGCCCGCGCGATGATCTCGGCCATCGCCACGGCGGCGGCGGGGGTCAGATTGGCGGGCTTCCAGACAACCGCATTGCCAAAGGCCAGCGCTGGCGCGATTTTCCACGCGGGCGTGGCAATCGGAAAGTTCCAAGGCGAGATCACGGCCACCACGCCCACAGGCTCGCGCCGCACCTCGATCTCGATGCCCAGACGCGTGCTTTCGGCCTGATCGCCCTGAAGCCGCAGCGCTTCGGCGGCGAAATAGGTGAAAAACTGACCGGCGCGGTAAACCTCGCCCTTGCCTTCGGCTGCGGGCTTGCCTTCCTCGCGGGCCAAAAGCGTGCCGATCTCGGTCGCGCGCGCCATCATCTCGGTGCCAATCGCCATCAGGACATCATGACGCTTCTGGATGCCCGCTGCCCACCACAGCGGCTGCGCAGCCCGTGCTGCCATCAGCGCCTGATCCAATTGCGCGGCAGATGCTTGCGCGTAATGCCCGATCAGATCAGACAGGTCCGAGGGGTTGCGGCTTTCGATCTCGCCCTCGCCTTGGCACCAATCACCCGCGATAAAGTTGCGCGTTTCTGTCAAAGTCATATGTTCTGTCCCAATTTCATGTATGTGCCAAAGCGGCAAAAGCCGCCTGCCGTGTCAGCCCGCCCGCAATCGAGCCATCCGCGTGGCGCACGGTGACAGCGCCTTCGGTTTGGGCCAAAATCGCAAAAGCCTGCTCTAAAAAGCTGTCAGAGGCCACTTCGCTTGGCCCGCCTTGCACCGCAGGATCGGCGATTGCACCGCAGGTGACGATGCGGGCGCGGTTCACATCGCGCACAAAGCGCGCGACATAGTCATCGGCAGGGGCAAGCAAAATCTCGGCTCCGGTGCCAATCTGGCGCAATTCGCCATCCTTCAAGATCGCGATATGGTCGCCCAGAAACAGCGCCTCATCCAGATCATGGGTGATAAAGACGATGGTTTTGTGCAAGCGTGCCTGAATCTGTTTCAACTGGGTCTGCATGTCGTTGCGGATCAGCGGGTCAAGCGCCGAAAACGCCTCATCCATCAGCAGAATTTCGGCATCTGTCGCCAAGGCACGCGCCAAACCGACGCGCTGCTGCATGCCGCCCGAAAGCTGCCCGGGATAGCTGTTTTCAAAGCCCTGCAAGCCGACAAGCTCGATCTGCTCCATCGAGCGGCGGTCGGCCTGCGCCTTGTCCATGCCGTCCAAGATCAGGCCAAGCCGCACATTCTCGAGCACGGTCTTATGCGGCAAAAGCGCAAAGCGCTGGAACACCATCGACACCTTGCGGCGGCGGAAGTCGCGCAGCTCTGTGTCGTTCAGGGTCAGGATATCTTGGCCATCGACCAGAATCCGCCCCGCGGTTGGTTCGATCAAGCGATTGAAATGGCGGATCAAAGTTGATTTGCCCGAGCCCGACAGACCCATGATGACAAACAGCTCACCGCGCTCGATCTCGAGGCTGATATCGTTCAGCCCCAAAACATGCGAGGTCTGCGCCAGCAGATCGGTTTTGCTCATCCCCGCCTGAACCTTGGCCATCGCCTCTTGCGGGGTCTTGCCGAAAATCTTGCAAACCTTTTCGACTTTGATCTTCACATCACGGGCCACGGTCACTGCTCCAACTTAAGGGATTTTTGCATGCGGCGGCCATAAGACTGCGCAATGCGGTCAAAAATGATCGCCAGAAACACAATGCCCAGCCCGGCCAGCAGGCCACGGCTGACCTCAAGCCGTTGAATGCCTTGCAAAACCTGATAGCCCAGCCCGCCTGCACCGATCATCGAGGCAATCACCACCATCGACAGCGCCATCATCGTGGTTTGGTTGATCCCTGCCATGATGGTGGGCAGCGCCAGCGGAATTTGCACCGAAAACAAGGTCTGGCGCGGCGAAGCCCCAAACGAGCGCACCGCTTCGACAATCTCGGCATCGACTTGGCGAATGCCAAGGTTGGTCAACCGGATCACGGGCGGGATCGCAAAGATGATCGTGGCCAGCAAGGCCGGAATTTTGCCGGGGCCAAACAGCATCACAAAGGGGATTAGGTAAATGAAAATCGGCATCGTCTGCATGATGTCCAAGACCGGCAGCACCACCGATTGCATCGGGTTCGAGCGCGAAATCGCAACGCCCAAAGGAATGCCGATCAAAATGGCCAGAAAGGTCGAGACCAGCATCAGCGCGATGGTGGCCATCGCGGCCTCCCAAACCCCCAGAACCCCAAGGCCGATGGTCAGAACAGCCACAATCGCCACGGTTTTGACCTCGCGTGAGGCGGCCCAAGCAAGCCCTGCCAGCGCCAGCAGAACCACCCACCACGGCAGCCAGATCAGCCCCCGCTCAAGCGCCAAAAGCATTTTCAGGATCGGCAGGAAGATCTGTTCCAGCGTGCGGCCATAGGCGCCGACGATCTCGTTGAAACCATCATCTACAAAGCGACTTAAGGCTTTTAGGTCAAACAGTTGCGGGAATTCTTGACCCATTTTGATATCCTTGATCCTGAAAAATCGGGCGGCAGGTCCAAATCTGAAACTGCCGCCCCGCGTGGTTTTAGTTTACGAAACTGTCTTGCAGATCAAAGCGATGCGCGGATCTTATCGGCGACATCCGCAGGCACCCAAGCCGACCAGACGGCTTCATGAGTTTTCAAGAAATACATGGCCACTTCTTCTGGCGTGGCTTTGTTGTCATCGCCCCAAGCTAGCACTTGGCTGATCAGATCGTTTGGAACCTGCATTTTCGACAGAAACTCGGCCACATCCGGCGCGCTGTCTTTGATGTCGGCGGTGACTGCAACCGCAATCTGACCCTTGGCCCAGCCGGTGACTTGCGGATCAGCGCAGTCGGTTTGAGTGAGGCAGGTGAACTTGGCAGGATCAGACTCTGGCATGCCAAGGCGCACCATGTGATATTTGCCGATCACATCCGATGGACCCCAGTAATAGCCAACAATCGGCTCTTTTTGCGCAACCGCACGGGCGATCGAGGCCTTGAGGTTTTCACCCGAGCCTGGCGAGAACAGCTCGTAGGTTTCGCCCAAGTTCAGGGCTTTGAACAGATTGTTGGTGATGATTTCACATCCCCAGCCCGGAGGGCAGCCATAAAGGCGGCCACGCGTCGGATCGGCGGCCTCGGCAAACAGCGCCCAATTGGCTTTTAGGTCTTCGATGGATTTCAGCTCTGGATGCGCTGCGGCGACATAATCGGGAACCCACCAGCCTTCTTCGCCGCCATTGGCAAAGATATCGCCGGCCTTGTAGAAAGCGCCCTTGGCCTGGGCGTCATCCCAGATGGATTGCACGGTCGAGACCCAAAGCTCGGGCGCGATATTGGGCTGGCCGCGGGTCAGCATCGAGGTGGCGGTGGGCACGGTGTCGCCGGGCACCAATTGCGCATCACAGCCGTAGCCACTGGCCAGAACATGCTGGGCCACATGCGCCAAGGATGCCGCTGAAAGCCAGGTCATTTCTGCAATTGTGACGGTGCCGGCTGTGCCGCAATCGGCGGCCTGCGCTGTTGTCGCGCCGCCAATCGACAAAGCCGCAATCGCGGCCAGACCGGTGTTTCTTAGGGTGAATGTCATGGAACCTCCTGAAGGATTGCGGCCTGCACCGACCGTCTGTGCAGAGACTGCGCTGGAAATTCAGTTCAATCAAACCAGATTTATTTCAGTCTAGTTCAGTTATTCTTAAGTTGTGTCGCGATCCGCTCCATCAAACCCGCATCGACCAAAACCCCCTGCGCCTCGGTGCGAAGCCGCGCGGTGCTGCGGCGCGACCCGGGCAGGCGTGCGCCACTTTGCGTCGAGATGGCTTCAATCAACGCATTGATATGGCTTGGAAATGTGCCAGAGTAGGCATCAGGCGCAATGGCAATAAAGCATTGGCCTGTACCGGGGGGGCCGCCAAGGCTGCCCGAAAACGGACTGGCCTGCCTGCTTGAATGCGCGCCAGAAAGCGCCGAGGCAAGCACCTCGACCAGCAGCCCAATGCCAAAGCCTTTATATCCCCCCGATGGCAGCATCGACCCCTTTAGGGCCGCCTCGGCCGAGGTGGTCGCATTGCCATCGGAATCAAGCGCCCAGCCTTCGGGAATAGGCTCACCCCTGCGGGATTTCAGAATGACTTCCGATTTTGCCACCACGCTGGCGGATTGATCTATCACCAAAGCCACACCGCCTGCGCCATCTGGCACGGCAAGGGCAAAGGGGTTGGTGCCAATGACCGGAATTTTTCCACCCACCGGTGCAATCGATGCTGGCGCATGCGTCAGGCACAGGCCAATCATCCCCTCCATCGCCAAGCGCTCGGCATGATGGCCAAGCACGCCGCAATTGTAAGACCGCGTCACCGTCATCGCGGCAATGCCGTTTTCTTGTGCGGCGGCGGTGAACTCTGCCCATCCGGCATCAATCGCCGGATGCGCAAAGCCGTTGCCCGCATCAACCAAAATCGCCGAAGGTCGCGGCCGCGAGACCGAAGGCATGGCCGCGCGCAAAACCTTACCACATTGTAAATGTTCGATATAAATCGGCAAATACATCAGCCCGTGGCTGCGAATGCCGTCGCGCTCGGCGGCGCGGATCGACTTTGCCATCGAGCGGGCCGCCAACTCAGACGCGCCGGCGGTGCGCAAACTGGTGAAGGCCAAGTCTTCGACCTCATCTAGGTTTAGGTGTTGGTCCAAGGCGCGGCCCTCCTTTAGCTGTTGCTTGCGACAGAAACCCGCTTGTCTAACTTCAGGCAAGCAACTAATTCTACCTTTGAGTTCAATTTATCTGAAGTGGTGCCTGATGATCCGCCTCGAAGCCCTGCGTGCTTTGGTAACAGTTGCCGAAAATGGCAATATCAAGGATGCCGCAGATCGCCTGCATCGCACCCCCTCGGCGGTTTCAATGACCTTAAAACAGATCGAAGATCGCTTGGGCGGCCCGCTGTTCGAGGCGGATCGCAAACAGACGCTTTCGGGTCTTGGGCAGCTGGTCTATGATCGCTCGGTGGTTTTGTTGCGTGATTATGATCGTGCGATGGAAGTGATTGCCACCTATGCGGGGGCACGATCGGGCAAGTTGCGGCTGGCTGCGGTGCCTTCGGTGGCGGTAAATCTGATCCCCTTGGCGCTTCAGGCCTTTGTGAAACAGCGTCCGGGGCTGGAGATTGAACTTTTCGACACCGATAGCACCGAAGTGCATCATCTGGTCGAAAGTGGGCAGGTTGATCTGGGTTTTGCGGGGCGGCCGCGCGATGGGGCGACGCTGACCTTTAGCCCCTTGTTCACCGACCCGTTTCGTCTGGTCTGCCGGTCTGACACCAAGCTTGCAACGCATAAGCAGCCGCTGGCCTGGCCAGATCTTGCCACGCAAGACATCATTCAAAACGAGGCCTGCCGTGGACTGACATCCGAAGGCTTTCGGGCTTTGGCGCAAAAATCCTCGCTTTCGGTGCGCAATGTCAGTTCGCTTTTGGCGATGGTGCAGGCGGGGATGGGGATCACGCTCTTGCCGGCGCTGGCCACGGCGGCGCTGCCGCTTGGGCTGTGCGCGCTGACACTTGCCGATGCCAGTTGCTTTCGCACAGTTGGCATTCTGACCCCCGGCAACAAGGTTCAAAGCCCCTTGGCCAAAGCCTTTCACAGCTTTTTTTCCGAGGATTTGCGCAAACGAGCGCAGGCCCTGTCACTAAAGTTGATCTAGGCCATGCGCCGCGCTGCCTCACAGCTTGCTTTTATGCCAAAGTCAGTGCCCGTGCCAGATCAAGCTGGCCCGATCTGGCACCTTTGTAATTTCAAACGGGGTTTGCTGTGGTGAAACAGCTTTTGCACAAACCAACACTGACCATCGGCTTTCTGATTTTCCCGGGCTTTCCGATGTCTTGCCTGACCTCGATGATCGAGCCTTTGCGGGCGGCGAATGAAATTGCCGACTGCATCGCCTTTGACTGGAAGATCATTTCCGAAACCGGCGGGCGGATTGCCTCTAGTGCCAAGGTGGTCTTTGACACCGATGCGGCGCTTTGTGATGTCGCGCAGATCGACTATTTGTTTCTTCTAAGCAGTCCGACCTCGGATTTTGTCAATCGCAAGACCTCGGAGGCGCAGCTGCGGCGCTTGATGCGTCACGGGGCGGCGGTGGGCGGTGTCAGTGGCGGGGTGTTTCCTTTGGCGCGGTCTGGTCTGTTGGAGGGCCATGCCGTTTCGGTGCATTGGTGCTATGCGGCGGCCTTTGCGCAAGAGTTTCCGCAGATGGATATGCGCGACGACGTAATCGTTTTCGATCATCCCCGCTATAGTGTGGCCGGAGCTGCGGCAAGTTTTGATCTGATGCTCAGTTTCGTTGAGACCCAGCTCGGTGCCGATACCGCCACCGAAGTGGCCTGCTGGTTTCAACATCCAGTGGTGCGGGGCAGGGGGGTGCGGCAAAAGACCCCCACTTTTCACCGCGACAGCACCGCCGATATGTTGCCCGAGCCGGTTGCTAAGGCGGTGGCGATTTTGGGCCGGCATCTGGCAGAGCCTATTGCGGTCGAGGCTGTGGCCTGCGCGGTGGGCGTTTCGCCGCGGCAACTTGAGCGGCAGTTCAAAAAGGCCACAGGACAAAGCCCTTCGCTCTATTACCGCATGCTGCGGATGAAGGCGGCACGGCAATTGGTGCTGTTTTCGCGCGAACCGATGGCGCGGATTGCTTCGGCCATTGGATACGAAACTTTGCCGCCCCTGATGCGGCATTATCGGCAAGAATTTGGTGTTTCCCCTGCCGAAGATCGTGCCACGATCAACCGCTTTCGGGTGGAAAATAACCGCCCGCTGCCTTCGGCATAGGCCAAGGCTTTAGCCGATGCTGCGCGCCGCCGCTGTCAGCGCATGCAGCAAGGATTTGGCATAAGACCGCGGTGCCAGCAGGCTGAAATGCTGCGCGGTTTCGCGGCAAATCACCAGACAGCCCATATGCTCTAGCAGCGTGCGGGTGGCGGCGCCGGTCTGCATGCGGCGGCTGGGCGCGGGGCACAGCCGTTCCAACAGGTCAACAACCCGCGCGCCTTGCACATCAAAGCGCGCCCAGCCATCGGTCTGCTCTGTCACCGAAGCGCTGTCGCCCAAGCCTGCCTTCAGGATTTGGGCGATGTCTTCATGGCTGGCAAAGGGCGCTTCGATGAACCATTGATCGGGGCCCATCCAAATCAAGCCATAAACGCCTGCCTGCTGCCAGACGCCTGGCCCGGGCAGGGCGGTGGCAAATAGCGTTTCAGCCGCCACCGCAAAGGCCTGATCCTTGCCACGCCGAAGCGTGACCGAGGCCAGCGCGCAGTTGGTGATCTCGGAAATCGTAAGCGTGCCGATTTGCTCGGTTTTTGGCAGGGGGCTGCCAAGCGGTGTCAGGGCTGCAAGACTATGCACGAAGGCGCTCTCCCTCTGGGTCGATGAAATGGGCGCTGACGACTTCGACCAGCGTTTCGGCGTTTTGCACCGGATTGACCGCGCGCAAGATCTCGCCTGTGCGGGCGGCACCGTTTTTCAGATAGCCAAGGCCGATGCTGTGGCCAAGGCTGGGCGAAAACGCCACCGAGGTTAAATAGCCCTGATCATTGGCAGCATTCGCCTCGGCATCTTTGCCGATCAGATGCGATCCGGCGGCAAAGTTGTGCTGCGGATCGACGGGCCGGAAGCCGACAAGGCGCAACGCATCGGGTTGGTTCAGCCCCTCGCGTTCCGATAGGGTCGAGCCGATGGCGTCTTTCTTTTTGCTGACCATACCGCCCATGCCAAGGTTCAGCGCGGTGCTGGTGCCGTTCAGCTCGTTGCCCGCGGCATGGCCCTTTTCAATGCGCATCACGCCAAGCGCTTCGGTGCCATAGACGGTGGCGTCATATTCGCGGCCGTCCTCGACCAAACGTCGCATCAGCGCGTCGCCATAGCGGGTGGGCACGGCCAGCTCGAAGGCCAATTCGCCCGAAAATGAAATCCGAAACAGTCGCGCGCGCAGACCGCCGCAGACCGTGATCTCGCCACAGCCCATATAGGGAAAGGCGGCATTGCTGATGTCAAAGGCCGGATCGACGATCTTTTCCAGCAGCTTGCGTGCATTCGGCCCCGCAATCGAATATTGCGCCCAAGCTTCGGTGGTCGAGATGATCTGCACATCCAGATCGGGCCAAAGGCATTGGCGGCAAAACTCCAGATGGCGGTATACCCCGACCGCATTGGCGGTGGTGGTGGTCGTCACAAAGTGATCTTCGGCCAGCCGCGCGGTGGTGCCATCGTCCATCGCTATGCCGTCTTCGCGCAGCATCAGCCCATAGCGGACTTTGCCGACGCCCAACTTGCCAAAGGCATTGGCATAGATGCGGTTCAGAAACTCGGCCGCATCAGTGCCCTGCACATCAATCTTGCCAAGCGTGGTGACATCGCAAATGCCCACCGATTTGCGCGTGGCCAGCACCTCGCGGTCCACCGATTGGCGCCATGTGGTCTCACCCGCACGGGGGAACCATTGCGCGCGCAGCCACATGCCGACCTCGACAAAGACCGCGCCCTGTTCTGCCGCCCAATGATGGCTGGGGGTCAGGCGGGTCGGGCGAAAATCCACGCCGCTTGCGCGCCCGGCAAAGGCCGCAATCGACACTGGCGTATAGGGCGGGCGGAACATGGTGGTGCCGGTTTCGGGAATGGATTTGCCGGTCATCTCGGCCATCACCGCCAGCCCGCCGATGTTCGAGGTCTTGCCCTGATCGGTGGCCATGCCAAGGGTGGTGTAGCGTTTCAGATGCTCGACCGAGATATAGCCTTCCTGATGTGCCAGCTTCACATCCTTGACCGTGACATCGTTTTGCTGGTCCAGCCAAGCCCGCCCCTTGCCCGGCACATGAAACAGCGGGGTCAGCCGCAGCGGGCTGTCTTCTGTTGCGGGCAGCTTTGGCAAGCTCGCGCTGACGCCCAGATCGGCAAGGCAAGCCACCGCCGCCGCCGCCCCCGAGGCAAGCGCCGCCGTGGTTGACATCTGCCCCATTGCCGCACCCGCCACGCTCATGCCCATAGGCAGGTTTGCCCCTGGCACAAAGGCGGCAAGGCCTGCATCCCAGGCTGGTCTGCCGCGCTGATGGCAGGTCAGATGCACATTCGGGTTCCAGCCGCCCGAAACACCAAGCGCTTGGCAGTCAATCCTGCGGCTTTGGCCGTTCGGCAGGCCAACCGTGACCGAGCGCAGCCCCAGCCTGCCTGCCGAATTGGTGACAACAGCGCCCGCCAATACCTCATAGGCGGTAGACTTCGGCGCATCGGTGCGGCTGTCGATCACGGCGGCAATGCGCAGACCTTTGGCCAAAAGATCGCGAGCCGTGCTGTGGCCTTCGTCATTATTGGTGAAAATCGCCACCTCTTGACCAACCGCAGCCCCCCAGCGGTTGGCATAGCTGCGCAGCGCCGAGCCCAGCATGATGCCGGGGCGGTCGTTGTTTTCGAAAGCAATCGGCCGCTCGATTGCCCCTGCGCAAAGCAGGCTGCGCTTGGTGTAGATCCGCCACAGGATTTGGCGCGGCGTGCCAGCCGCAGGGCTTGGCAGATGGTCGGCAACCCGTTCCAGCGCGCCATAGATGCCGTGATCAAACGCGCCCAACACGGTGGTGCGTGCCATCAGCCGCACATTGGGCAGGCTTGCCAATTCGGCAACGGCCGCGCGCGCCCAATCTGCCCCAGAGGCCTCATCCAGCCGATAGGTTTCGCTGTTCAGCCGACCGCCCAGCACGAAATCTTCGTCCGCCAAGATCACATCCGCGCCGCTGCGCCCCGCCGTCAGCGCCGCAGCCAGCCCCGCAGGCCCCGCGCCAATGATCAACAGATCGCAGTGCAAAAAGCCCTTGTCGTAAAGATCGGGGTCAGGCTGCCCGCTTAGGCTGCCCAGACCTGCGGCGCGGCGGATGATCGGCTCGTACAGCTTTTCCCAAAACGCCTTGGGCCACATGAAGGTCTTGTAGTAGAAACCTGCTGCAAAAAACGGCGAAAGCAGATCATTCACCGCCAAAAGATCGAATGACAGGCGGCCGATATGGTTCTGGCTGCGCGCGGTCAGCCCGTCATAAAGCTCGGCCACAGTGGCGCGCGCATTGGGTTCTTGCCGCGCACCCGCGCGCAAGGCGACGATGGCATTGGGTTCTTCTGACCCTGCGGTCAGCGGTCCGCGCGGGCGGTGATATTTGAACGACCGCCCCATCAGCCGCACGCCATTGGCCAGCAGCGCCGAAGCCAGCGTGTCGCCCGGATGGCCCTGATAGCTCTTGCCGTCGAAGTGAAACTCCAGCGTCTTTTGGCGGTCAATCAGCCCGCCCGCGATACGGTTTATCTGGCTCATGTGCTTCGGCCTTTGGCTTTGGCCACATCGCGGGCCAGCTCGACAGAGGTGATGTCATGGGTAAGCGTGTTGCGCGTGACCACCAGCCACGATCGATCGCCCTGCTCGTGATACCACAGCTCGCGGTGCAGACCTGCGGGGTTGTCGCGCAGATAGAGGTAGTCATAGAACTGATCGACCGCATCGGCGGCCTGCCAATCGGGGCGCTCGATCAGGCTGGCGTCGCCCAGATAGGTGAATTCCTGACTGTCGCGCGGGCCAAGCAGCGGGTGGTTGATGATCATCTGGGATCCCTCAATGCAAATTGGGCTGCGCGCCCATGCCTTTTTCGTCAATCATCAGCCCCTTGCGGAAGCGATCAAAGCGATAGGCCGTGGCGGTTGGGTGCGGGGTGTCGGTGGCCAGCAGATGCGCAAAGCACATGCCGCTGGCCGGTGTCGCCTTGAAGCCGCCATAGCACCAGCCGCCGTTGAAATAGAGCCCGCCGATATCGGTCTTGTCGATGATCGGGCTGCCATCCATCGACATATCCATGATGCCGCCCCACATCCGCAGCAGCTTGGCGCGGCCGATCATCGGCATCAGGCTCATGCCGCCTTCGCAGACATCTTCGACCACCGGCAGGTTGCCGCGCTGGGCATAAGAGTTATAGCCGTCGATATCGCCGCCAAACACCAGACCGCCCTTGTCGGATTGGCTGACATAGAAATGCCCCGCGCCATAGGTGATAACGCCAGGGATGATCGGTTTCAGCCCTTCCGAGACAAAGGCTTGCAGCACATGGCTTTCAATCGGCAGCCGCATGCCCGCCTTGGCCATCACAGCACCGGAAGATCCCGCAACCGCGACGCCCACTTTGGCAGCAGCGATATATCCGCGCGTGGTTTCCACCCCAAGACAGGTGCCGTTTTCGATCCGAAAACCGACGACCTCGCAGTTCTGGATGATATCGACGCCGCGGCTGTCTGCACCGCGCGCATAGCCCCAGGCCACCGCATCATGCCGCACGGTGCCGCCGCGCGGTTGAAGTAAGCCGCCTTTGATCGGAAAGCGGGCGGAGTCGAAGTTCAGGAAGGGCGCCATCTTGCGCACGCCTTCGGCATCCAGCAATTCGGCATCAACCCCGTTCAGCCGCATGCCGTTTGCCCGCCGCCGAAAGGCATCGCGCTGCGCATCGGTGTGGCACAGGTTCAGCACGCCACGCTGGCTGACCATGGCGTTAAAGTTGAAGTCTTGCTCCAACCCTTCCCAAAGTTTCATCGAGTATTCGTAGAAAGGCTCGTTGCCATCCAGAAGATAGTTTGACCGGATGATCGTGGTATTGCGCCCAACATTGCCGCCGCCGATCCAGCCCTTTTCGATCACCGCAACGCGCGCTTTGGCAAAGCTGCGCGCCAGATAATAGGCCGTCGCCAAACCATGCCCACCGCCGCCGACGATCACGATGTCATATTGCGACTGCGGCTCTGGATCGCGCCAAGCGCGGCCCCAGCCTTTGTGCCCGCTTAGGGCCTGCTTCAGAACTTGGAACCCCGAGTAGCGCATATCCACCTCAGATCATCTTGGCCCCGAAACTGAAGCATCCTCAGCCCCCAGAACAGGGTCGGTTCGGACATTCTGCTGGCGACATCCGACATGATG